>CALJBY010000112.1 GCA_938024025.1 uncultured bacterium | reverse complement strand
GCACTGATAAAACCTCAATTTGAAGTAAGCAAAGGTGAAGTAGGGAAGGGCGGGGTGGTGAGAGATCATCAAACGCATGAAAGGGTAGTCAATGAAGTAGCGTGCTCAGCTGGACCGTTAGGTTTGACGGTAAACGGTGTTATGGAGTCTCCCCTTCTCGGTCCAAAAGGGAACAGGGAGTTTTTTATCTATCTCAAAAAAAAGCAGGGAATGTAAAGCCTTTCTTTAGCTTACAGTCATTGCGAGCCCGAAGGGCGCGGCAATCTCATTTCCAGGAATTTTTAATTATGTTCTGAGACATTTTTTATAAGATTGCGGAGCCTGTTTCGAGCCCTATCGGAGATTGCTTCGTCGCTACGCTCCTTGCAATGACCGTTAATCGTCATATGCGTTTAGGAATTTCGATACAAGATAATAGCCTGCATGCTGACCAGCCTGCAGGCTAAACTATTGTATGCTTCTCAAAGAAACCTCTCGGAACACCCTTTTTGCAGGCCTCCTGCCTGTTCCTATCCCTTTTCATGCTGGGCAGTAAGTACTCTATTTAAGAGTAGAGAGGGCTTCACGGTTATGCGTCCAGCACATCCGGCGGTACATCCTTATGGGTGATGGGGCCAAGTGCAGCAAGGGAAAGGTACTTGCGGTCAAAGATTTCATGGGCAAGGTCTTTAACGTCTTGTGGCGTAACCTGATCAATGTTATCGAGAATCTCTTCTATCGAGATGAATTTATTGAAATAGATTTCACATTTGGCCAATCTGGTCATTCGACTGTCAACACTTTCAGAGGCTAAAAGGGTATTTCCCTTAAGGTGTTCTTTTGCGGTAATGATTTCAGCTTCAGAAATACCGTTATTCTTGCATTTGTCAAGTTCTGCAATGACGAGTTTTATTGCTTCCGTTACCGTCTTTTTGCTTACCCCGAGATAGACGGTAAATACCCCGGTGTCAAAAAAGGAGGAAAAATAGGAATAAATGGAATAGGCAAGACCTTTCTTTTCTCTAATTTGCTGGAACAGGCGTGAGCTCATACTCCCGCCGAGAATCGTATTCAATACATACCCTGCATAGCGCAGGGAGTGATCCTGTTTTACTCCTCTGGTACCAATGCACAAATGTACCTGCTCCAGTTTTTTGGTATGCACCGAAAAGCTGGAGATTGGGTCGAGAGGTGTCCGGCATTGGTTTGGGGTGCGTTTCGGCAGTGTACCAAAGGTCTTGCTGAATGCATGTGTGATCTGCTCATGGTTGAGATTCCCCGTGGCAGAAATGATAATGTTAGAGGGCTGAAAGTGATTCTGATTAAGGAATGAAAGTAATGTTTTCCGATTGAAAGAACTGACGGTTTCTAAATTCCCTAAAATAGGTTGAGCGAGAGGATGGCCTTTAAAAAAAGCCTTGCTGAAGAGTTCCTGAATATGCTCGTCGGGTGTGTCTTCGGAGAGGTGTATTTCCTGGATGATGACTTCCCGTTCCCGTTCTATTTCCTTTGGGTCAAAGGCTGAGTTGAGAAATATGTCAGCGAGCAGGTCGAAAGCCACATCAATATTCTTGTCAAGAACCTTGACATAGAGTCCGGTATACTCCTTGCTGGTAAGCGCATTAATTACACCGCCGATCGAGTCAATTTCTTTGGAGATGTCCAGCGCTGAACGTTTTTGAGTGCCCTTAAAGAACATGTGTTCAATGAAATGTGCAATACCGTTTTGTGCAGTATTCTCATCTCGAGAACCTGTTACGATCCATACGCCGAGCGAAATAGAACGCACATGGGGGAAGTGTTCTGTTGTGATGGTAATACCATTATCGAGTACAGTTTTTTGATGCATCGCACGTAGGTGAAAGGGTTTAACGGGCCGATTGGGCAGAAGCGCGGGTTACGAAGAAGACTGATCCAATGCTTCTTTGCGACTCAGCTTAATTTTACCCTGTTTATCAATCTCTAAGACCTTGACCATGACTTCATCACCTTCTTTGAGGATATCCCTCACATTTTGCACACGTCCTTCGGCTAACTGGGAGATGTGAACGAGACCGTCAGTGCCTGGAAAAATTTCCACAAATGCCCCGAAATCCATAATGCGTTTTACCGTACCACGGTAAATCTTATTGATCTCTGCCTCCTGGGTAATGTTGCGGACCATCTCTATTGCCTTTTCAACCGACTCTGCACTGCTTGAGAAAATATTAACTTTCCCTGCGTCATCGATTTCAATTTTTGCTCCGGTTTGTTCTACGATATGCTTAATGATCTTTCCCCCGGGACCGATGACATCACCAATTTTATCTGTCCTGACCTGTATGCTTGCAATGCGGGGGGCCCAGGCAGAAAGAGAGGATCGGGGCTCTTTGATGGTTTCTGCCATTTTGTCTAAAATGAAGAGGCGGCCTTCCCGTGCCTGGGTGAGTGCCTTTTTCAAAATTTCCGTGGTAATACCGGTAATTTTTATGTCCATCTGAAATGCGGTGATTCCCTCCCGGGTACCGGCAACTTTAAAATCCATATCACCGATATGATCTTCATCTCCCAGGATATCTGAAAGAATAGTGAATTCGTCGCCCTCCTTAATTAAACCGAGGGCGATACCGGCGACCGGAGTTTTGATCGGTACACCGGCATCCATGAGAGAGAGGATGGAACCACAAACAGTTGCCATGGAAGAGGAGCCGTTTGATTCCAGAACCTCTGATACAATGCGTATGGTATAGGGGAATTCACTGTTGGCGGGAAGGACTTTCGCAAGAGCCCTTTCTGCCAGGTTTCCGTGCCCTATTTCTCTTCTGCCGGGGGAGCGGAGGAATTTGACTTCGCCGACAGAAAAGGGGGGGAAGTTGTAGTGGAGCATGAATGACTTTGAACCATTATGCATAACAGAGTCGATCCGCTGCTCATCGGCTGATGTCCCGAGGGTCGTTGAAGCAAGTACCTGTGTTTCTCCCCGGGTGAAGAGGGCAGAGCCGTGGGTACGGGGAAGCGTGCCTGTCTCACATGAGATTTCTCTTATCTCATCAAAATTTCTCCCCCCGATTCTTGTTTTGTCCTTGGTAATAAGTTCCCGTATAATCTTTTTCTCCAGATTGTCGAAAAGGGTATGGATTTCTGTTTCCCTGTCTTCATAGCGGGGAAGTAACTCCTCGATGGTTGCTTTTCCCGCTTGCCGCAATGCTTCATAGCGCTCTAGCTTTTCGGGGATGCGGATGGCACGGGAGATCTTTTCAGCTGCAACCTGTATAACATCCTGCTGCAGGGCTTCATCCGTCACCGGTGGGGAAAAGTTCATTTTTGGTTTGCCCACGGAAGCTTTGAGCTCCTCTTGGATTTGTATGATAGGCATGAGGGATTGGTGTCCAAATGTGATGGCGTCAGAGATTACCTCTTCGGACAGGATGTCAGCTTCCCCTTCGACCATGACAACTGCTTCCTTGCTGCCTGCTATTATGATATCAAGTGTGCTCTGACTAAACTGTTCGTACGAAGGGTTAATAATGAACTGATCATCGATTTTTGCCACCCGGACTCCAGCAATGGGCCCCTTGAAGGGGATGTCAGAAATCTCCAAAGCTGCTGAAGCACCAATAATGGCTAAAATATCAGGATTGTTTTCGGGGTCTGCGGAGAGAACCGTAGCGATAATCTGCACATCATGGGTAAACCCGTCAGGGAAGAGGGGTCGCAAAGGGCGGTCGATGAATCGTGATGTCAGAACTTCCCGTTCGTTGGGACGTCCTTCCCGTTTAAAAAACCCGCCAGGAATTTTACCAGCGGCATAGGTCATCTCCTGGTAATCGACGGTTAGGGGGAAGAAACTGATCTTTTCCCGAGGTTCTTTTGAGGCGACTGCCGTAACTAAAACAACACTATCACCGTATTGTACGGTTACGGCTCCACTGGTTTGTTTTGCAATTTTTCCTGTTTCGATGGATATTGTTCTTCCGCCCCAATCGCTTTCATATTTCGTGCTCATAATGGGTTAACTCCTTTTATGTGAAAATAGTGCATGATGATTATGCACTTGTTATTTTCTGATTCCCAGTTCTTCAATTAACTTTCGGTAGCGTGGTGGATTAATTCTCTTAATATAGGTGAGTAAACGCCTCCGTTGATTCACTATTTTAAGCAGTCCCTGACGGGAGTGGTGATCTTTCTTATGCATCTTAAAGTGTTCGGTAAGGTAGGTAATCCTTTCTGTTAACAGTGCAATCTGTACCTCAGGGGAACCCGTATCTGTAGTATGGGTTTTATGTTTTGCTATAATTTCTCTTTTGTGATCAGCTTCCAAGGACATCGCTTCCTCCTCTGTTGTAAGGTATTAGTGTATAGTATTTTCGTGGGGGTTAAAGAAACAAACAAGTTTCCATGCCCTGTCCGCTGGCGAAGCACTGGCAGTGTTAGTGCTGTGTGATTGGACAAGGGCAATGAGGCTGTCTTCCTGACAGGTTACTTTGAGCAAAGTCCCCTTGTGTATGGCTGCAGGGGAAGTGTTTTTTAAATGGGAGACTGTGAGCGTTCTCCTTTGCTTAAGCAGGGTAAAAAGATCATTCCCCACACGTATGTTCGGCAGGTCGCTGAATGACTCTGAGAGTGGAAACAGAGTATTGTGCAGGCCATTCTCTTTCGATACACTCTGTAGCTGGTTTAGGTTGATGGAATCTGCCAAGCGGAAATTACCGCTTTGCAGTCGTGTAAGTTCTACAAGGTGTGCGCCACAGGTCATTTTTTTCCCGCTGTCAGCACAAAGGGTTCTCACATAGGTTCCCGGGGAACAGGCTACCTCAAAGGTGACATAGGGAAGGCGTATGTCCTGTACGGTCATTTCATATATGAAGATTGTGCGTGCTGTGCGCTCAAATGATATTCCTTTCCGGGCCAGCTTATAAAGGGGAGTACCGCGGAACTTGACAGCCGAAAACATAGGAGGAATTTGTTCGCCAGCACCCTTCAGTGAGTTAAGAACATCTATGATGTGCTGTGGGTCTTTTGGCAAGGCGGTGCTCTCCCGGATGATTGTACCATCACGGTCCTGGGTGTCAGTTTCTACACCCAGCTTCATGGTTGCACGATATTTTTTTGTACCATGGGTGAGAAAAGAAGCGAGCTTTGTCGCTCTATTGAGAAAAATAGGTAAAACGCCTGTAGCCAGGGGGTCAAGGGTTCCCCCATGTCCCACCTTCGCTGCACCTATGAGCTTCTTTACCTTTCGTACAACCTGGTACGAGGTAATGCCACTCGGTTTATCAACGACAAGAATTCCATCCATACACAACTTTTCCATCCGGTTCTTCTGATTCCCGTGCTCGTTACTTTTTAGGGGTGTCTAGTTCGTTTGTATTTTTTAACTGATTAAGAAGCGTATCGATTTTTGATACATAGTCCAGTGAATGATCATACCTGAAAAGAATATCAGGTATATAGCGCATCTTCAGTCGTTTACCCAGTTGCCGTTTAATAAAGGGCGATACGCGCTGTAACGCATCAGAAGATTCACTGCGCTGGGGTTCATCTCCAAGGATGGTGTAGAATACCTTTGCCATGTGTAAATCTTTAGAAACTTCCACATCAGTAATCGTTATAAAGCCAATATGGGGATCTTTGACTTCCTTACAGAGCATCTGAGATATTTCTTCCTTGAGAAGGTCAGCAACACGATCTGCCCTGATATAGCCTTTATTCATAAACCTCTCCTCCCTCGATTGGTTGCAATCAGATGAAGTGGGGGGAGTTCAGAAACTGAGGATTTCAATGTCAGCGTTTGTAATTTCAGCACTGTTAATTGTTTCAATGAAGTCAACAATCTTATCTAAGGCTGAATTGATGAACCGCCTTTCATTGCCTACGAGGCAGAAACCAATCTGGGAACGCTGCCATAGATCCTGGTCACCGACTTCAGCAATGGAGACATTAAATTTATTTTTAACCCGCCCGATAATTTGTTTCACGATACGGCGTTTTCCCTTAAGGGAATGAGTTTCCCTAATCAGTAAGTCCAACTGGCAGATTCCAATAACCATGCTAAGCTCTGAAAGCACGGAAACGTATATGACGTGAGCTGTTACGATTACAACTTAGTAGGAACCTCCTCTACGGTGTAACATTCTATCGTGTCACCAATCTCTATTTCCTTGAACCCTTCTATGCTTATACCACATTCATAGCCGGATTCCACTTCCCGTGCATTGTCCTTAAAGCGTTTGAGTGAAGAAATCCTTCCCTGATGAACGGCGGTGCTGTTTCTCATGAGGCGGGCCATATTACCTCGTACTATTTTGCCCTCAGTGACGACACTGCCAGCAATAGTTTCCAAGTTTGAGAGCTGAATAACCTGCCGGACTTCAGCTTTACCACAGGGCTTTTCGAGCAGAGTAGGCGCAAGAAGCCCTTCTAGGGCCATTTTAACATCAGCAATAGCATCATAAATGATGTTG
>CALJBY010000111.1 GCA_938024025.1 uncultured bacterium | reverse complement strand
AGAAGAATGCTTATTTCCCACTTTTGATATCCCAAGTCTCTTAAGATCTCTTTCGCCACTTCCTCTATCCACTTTTTCTTGATCCTTATCCGTTTCTGCTGATTTTTTATCCTTACCATTTATTTTTCTCTTAGAGCCATTTTCTTCACTCTCCAGAGCAGGGTATTCTATTCGCTGATGAAAAACGCCGCTGGCCATGATGCGGTTGAAGCAATTCGCAATGGCATGCAGATTCTTCAAGGTTAATTCACATTCATCCAGTTGTCCATCAATAAAGATTCCATTTATAATTTTTTGAACCATTCCCTGAATACGGGCCGGGGTGGGTTCCCCCAGTGTTTTTGATGCTGCTTCCACTGCGTCAGCTAGCATAACCAGTGCCGCCTCTTTTGTCTGAGGCTGGGGTCCGGGATAGCGAAAATCCTTTTCACTTATGGGCTGCAAGGTAGGATTCTCCTGGTTTTTAGCCTTTTGATAGAAAAAGCTGATCAAACTGGTCCCGTGATGCTGTCTGATAATGTCCCGGATCGCACCTCCTAATCTGTGCTCTTTAGCCAATTCTACCCCGTCTTTGACATGTGCAAGAAGGATGAGACTGCTCATGTTGGGGGAAAGCTTTTCATGCTTGTTCTCCCCCCTGATCTGATTTTCAATGAAATAGGTTGCCTTCTTGACTTTCCCGATATCGTGATAGTAGGCACTCACCCGGGCAAGGAGAGAATTGGCTCCCACAGCGTCAGCTGCAGAATCAACAAGGTTTCCAACCATGATGCTGTGCTGATAGGTACCC
Source organism: uncultured bacterium (assembly GCA_938024025.1). Taxonomy (GTDB): domain Bacteria; phylum Desulfobacterota; class WTBG01; order WTBG01; family WTBG01; genus CALJBY01. The sequence goes on along the minus strand of CALJBY010000111.1, from coordinate 12,287 downwards.
GGTGCTTTTATGCTCAGTTCTTTTAAGAGCGGCTGATTGAGATCTGCCAGCTCTAGCAGTTTAATATTAGTTGTATAGTCAAAAGTAATTTCCAGTATAGGAACAATGCCGGTCGCGATAATACCGGTCAATAGTCCCCCAAGAAAACCAAAACTCAAATCAAAAAGGGCTTGAAAGTTAAAGAGGCTTTTGTTGATAATTGCAAAACACAAGAGCAGTAAAACGTTAACGATCCCGGTAATAAGACCGGCACGAATGAGCGTGCTCCTCTCTTTACATAAAACCACCTGCTGGGCAGCAACAATGCTGGCAATGAAGGGTAAAATGAAGAATTTTAATTGATTCTCAAGTACGATACCACTAATGATTGCGAGGGCAACAGAAAACATTGCTGCTATCTCTACATTAAGGACAATGGCGATGAGTATGGCTCCCAGTGCAAAGGGGGTTGCATACAGGCATGCATTATAGGGAAGGAAGGGGAAAGCCTTGCTGAGGGCACCTGACAAAAAGGTCGCAAAATTGACTATCATCACCATGCCAATCAAAACAAGGCTTAACAGGATATAGTCTTTGAACTTCAGATTAAACTTCCGAATACTGCCCGGGAAAAAAGCATAAAAGAGGGAGACAATGATCAACACCAGGAAAAAGATACCTATTATGGAAAAAAGAGGATTGCTTTCCTGCTTGAACTGATTCAAGGCCTCTAGCTTAAGGAGTGTTTCTTCGGTAATTCTGTCTCCTTCGCGGATGAGTATCTCTCCCTTTTTCAGTTTGAAATAAACAGGATTGGTCTCTTCACGAGCCGTAAGCTTCCGTGCCTCAGTCTCATTCTTATTAAAGGTAAGTGTGGGCTTGAGCAACTGTTGTGCAGTATCTATCACCGCAGAGCGCAACGACCGTGAAAGCTTTTTGAGGTCCTTTCGTGCCTTCTCCTCCAGTTTTTGCTTTACCTCTTCCAAACCACGTATGGAAGAGAAGTCTGTTACAAATGATTCCTGCTGGGTTTGCACGTTTCGTATGGTAATCCCCTTCGTCTTTGCACTTTGTAATGCAGCCTTATCTGATACTATCTTTTGACTCAAAGGGACAGTAATCAAGTCAGCAACAAAGGTGATGATACTATCGTTAAAACTGTTTGTGATAAAACTCTTAAGCTGCTTTTCATCACTGCTTATTCCCAGTCCTTCGTCGAATTTTTCCTTTTTATCATCAAAAGAGAGTTTCGTGGTTGTATCTTGAGAGAGGGCTTTCAATTGCTGAAAGGTGGAACGCAGTTTTTTTTCTGCTTCCGCAGAGGCATTGGCATCAAGATCATATACCGGAGGACTTTTACTCTCATTCTCCAATCGCTTTGTAGTCGTAGAGGCCGTGTCCTCAACCAGGAAATCCTGTGTGGCTTTAATGTTCTGGTCGGAAACATCCCCGACCCGGTACGAAGGAACAGTAGAAGGGAGTCGAGGAGAAATAAGTCGTGCAATGATTAAGCAGGTAACCAGGAGAAGCACACCCTTGTAAAACGCAGGAAGCTTTAAAAAAGGGAGCTTCGCGATAACAAGCTCAACCACCTTAACCTTTCGCTTTTTTTTACCAAAAGGGAACATCGTACTACCTTACACGGTCAATAACGTTTCTCACTGTTGTGGAGATCTCAATCAGCTAGCGCGTGTCAGCCTTTTCATACGCTACAATGATTTCCTGCACCAGGGGATGCCTGACCACATCTTTCTCCGAAAAATAGACAAACTGTATCCCCTGGATATCCGCCAGCACTTTCTGGATTTCTATTAAACCTGATGGTTTCCCCGGGGGCAAATCTATCTGTGTAATATCCCCGGTGATTACTGCCTTTGAACTAAACCCCAAGCGCGTAAGAAACATCTTCATCTGTTCAGAAGTGGTGTTTTGTGCCTCATCAAGGATTACAAAAGAATCATTTAAGGTGCGGCCCCGCATAAAAGCCAGCGGTGCAACCTCAATAATACCTTTCTGAAGCAATCGTGCAGCTTTCTCTAAATCCATCATATCGTGCAGGGCATCATAGAGCGGCCTGAGATAGGGATTAACCTTCTCAAAGAGGTCACCGGGCAAAAATCCCAGTTTCTCACCGGCTTCTACAGCAGGTCGCGTCAAAATAATTCTATCAATCTCTTTCTTTACGAGGGCTGCAATAGCCATCGCCATGGCCAAATAGGTCTTGCCGGTTCCCGCCGGTCCAATACCAAGCACAATATCATACTTTCTTATAGAATCAATATACTGCTTTTGAACAAGGCTCTTCGGTGAAATCAGCCTTTGCTTAGGCGAAACATGAATAGTATCCAGGAACACAGATTTTAAGTTAGCTGTTTCATTGTCTTTTAAGATCTTTATGGCATAATCAATCTCATTATGATAAATAGGATGCTTCGCTTCAAGCAAAAAGTAGAGCTCTTGCATCAGTCGCTTGGTGAGTGTACTATTATTCTTCCCACCATGTATACTGATGGCATTACCCCTGACAGTAATTTTAACTTTGAGAGACTTTTCAATGTACTTCAGGTTTTCATCATATTCACCCAGCAGGGACTTGATGAGCTGGTTGTCTTCAAAAATTAACTGTGCAGTGGTTTCTTTTTCTTTCTTTGTCAAAAAAATCCCTCACATCAGACCCCTGCAATCTGAACCTGAACCTCTCTTTTTCTGGGTCTGTTATCAAAATCAAGCACGACGATTTGTTGCCAGGTACCGAGGAGCATGGTCCCCCCTTTCAGTGGAACAGGCAGGCTCGGTCCGAGGAGGGCAGCTCTAACATGGGCGTAACCATTGCCATCGCCCCATCTGCGATCATGTTCATACGGTATGGCATGAGGCGCTATTTTTTCAATGGCCATTCTCAAGTCATTTACTACACCTGATTCATATTCAATAGTAGTCAGGGCAGCTGTAGAACCGGAAACAAAAAGGAGCACTGTTCCATCGTTGATACCTGATACACGTATCGCATCTTCGACCTCAGCAGTAATATCGATGATATCAGTTTGAGCACTGGTACGACAAACAATAGTATCATATATGATTCTCATTTCGTTTTTTTCTGGTAACGAGGGGTTAAAAGTGAATAACCCCGCTGTTCACTACAACGGGGGTACGAGCTCCTGCGATCTACGTTCATATGGACTTTTACTATCACATTTCAACCACCCATGCAAGCTTTTTCATCATCAAAAATTGACGACTTCGTAAAAAGTCCAACTTCTGTGTTGCGCTGCATCCTTCGTCACTGCCTGGCTGAGCTCGGCCAAGCCGATGTACCAGTAAGTACGCCTCATTCCTCAGGATTTGCGCGCCTTGCATTTGAATCTTTTTACTTTGTCGCCCGTCTCCCGACTTTTTACGGGACCATCAAAAATTACGTTGCCCGTGCTTTACCTGTTAACATGCTCGGAGGAAACCTCTATGAACAACAAAAAAAATCTGGAAGACCTTACGGCTCTTGTTGAAAGATTACGTGGCCCTGACGGTTGTCCCTGGGATAGAGAACAAACACTATCCGACCTTAAAGCATTCCTTATCGGCGAAACCTATGAAATACTTGATGCCATAGATCAAAATAATTCATTGCACATCCAGGAGGAAGCAGGAGATCTTCTTTTTCTCATTATTTTTTTAGTCGACATGTTGCGTGAAAGCGGTGACTGTACCATTTATGACGTTATCGGCGCAGTAATGGAAAAGATGATTCGACGGCATCCTCACGTTTTTGCCCATGCACAGGCAGACAACGCTGCCGAGGTAAAGATAAACTGGCGTAAAATAAAGGAAAAAGAAGGGAAGATCATTGCCGGCACTTCCCTCCTTGCTGGTATTCCCGAATTCCTGCCTGCGCTCTTTCAGGCACAGCTTCTCACCCAGAAAGCATCCCAGGCGGGATTTGACTGGCAGACCCGTCAGCAGGTTTTCGAAAAAATAGAAGAAGAACTTGTCGAGCTCAAAGAAAGTATCGAGGGAAATGATCATAACGCAATAGAAAGCGAATTGGGTGACGTTTTGTTTTCCCTCGTTAATCTCGGCAGATTTATGAAAATGGATTCTGAACAATTACTCAGAAGGACCAACAAAAAATTTACTGAGCGGTTTCAGTTTATAGAACAATCTTTGCGTGATGCCGGACGAGACATCAAACATGCATCACTGGAAGAGATGGAGGAACTGTGGGAAAAAGCTAAGGCAGGTAAACCATAAGCATACCTGCGCCCGACCCCTGCCCCCCGTTTTACGCAGCACGCTCCTCCAGCTCATTTCCGTTCAGAGAGTTCCAGCAGGATTCCCCCCGTTGCTTTAGGGTGAAGAAAGGCAATGCGGGCATTCCCTGCACCGTAACGTGGCTGCTGGTCGATGAGTTTAAAATCCTTTTCTTTAAGTTCTGCCAAAGCTTCTTCGATATTATCAACTCTCAGTGCTATGTGTTGAATCCCTTCACCCCGCTTCTCGATAAACTTTGCCACGGGCCCATCAGGAGCAGTGGATTCCAGCAGCTCCAGTTCAGTATCTCCGAGTGGCAAGAAGGCTACCTTAACCTTCTGTTCTTCGATGACTTCCGTGCCCGTAGAAATAATACCTAAGGTGTCACGATAAAAGGCAAGTGCCTCATCCATATTATTGACTGCAATACCGATGTGATCAACTTTTGTTACTTTCATCATTCTCTCCTTTCCGTGCCGTGCATTTCTCTTTCAGATAGGGTGATGGTAGGAGCGGCTTTAAGCCGCGAATGCATCGCTCATGAATGCGCTCCTACCGAAATTTCAAACATGTCTGGTTACAAGTGATGCTCCCCGCGCACAGCGCGGGGCATCCCGGAAATTTAATTTTATTCTTTTTTGAATTGTGCCGATTCATCCCCGCCTACAAGGCGGGGCTTTCTCGGCACCTGCCGGTAACCTGCAACCTGTCACTCATCACTCCGGTTTTTTCCTTCTGAATTCTGACTCCTGACTTCTAACTAGTTAGACCGTATAACCTATTTTTTCTCTACCAGGGGGAGTAAACGATCAACACAGGAATAGGGATCTGTCTCACGGCGGGTAACCTCCTCAACAAGATCTTCTAAGGAGCCGATTTCCTTCATCTGATTATGTACATATTGTGCTATTCTGCGCTCCAGCAGTCTCGTGATTTCTCTCCCAATCCTCTCCTTTCGCTTGACAGCTAAAAGGTCACTCTTAAGGAGGTACTTTCGGTGCAGCATAATGTTTTCATACAGCTCATCAACCCCTCCATTCTCCGTAGCTACCGTTTTGATTACCGGTTGTTGCCAGGCATCGGATAAAGGATGTACGTCGAGCATTGCCTTGATCATAGTCACAACATGATCAGCCCCCTCACGGTCTGCCTTGTTAACGACAAAGATCTCTCCAATCTCCATAATACCCGCTTTGATCGTTTGAATATCATCACCCAGCCCCGGTACTGAAACCACAATGGAGGTATCTGCAATCTGTGCAATTTCAACCTCGTCCTGTCCTATGCCAATGGTCTCAATCAGGATGAACTCTTTGCCTGCAGCATCAAGGATTTTTATGACATCAGAAGTCGCTTGAGATAATCCCCCTAAGCCTCCTCGGGTTCCGAGACTTCTAATAAAAACGTTCTCATGGGTAACGACCTCCCGCATACGGATACGATCCCCTAAAAGAGCTCCCCCGGTAAACGGGCTTGAAGGGTCAATCGCTACAATGCCCACTGAATAACCGTTGGTGCAGAGAAGATGGGCAACACGGTCCACCAGCGTGCTTTTACCAGAGCCGGTGGGTCCGGTAAATCCAAGGAGATAGGCCTTCCCGGTATGGGCATAGATTGTTCTCATGGTCTCCCTCCAGGAAGGCATTTCATTTTCCACCATAGTAATAAGCCGGGCAATAGCACGCTCAGAGCCCTTCAAAGCCTCTTGTATTAATTCCATACACGATGCCGTTTTATTAATGAAAGTGGTAGCTTAAGAAGGAAGGTTGTCCTTAATGTAGGCAATGATTGTTTCAGTAGAGGTACCCGGACCAAAAGTTTCTGAAATCCCGGCCTGTTTGAGATTCGGAATATCTTCTTGTGGAATCACGCCACCTCCTATCACAAGAACCTGTGCCATATCTTTCTCTTGTAATCCCTTCATGATTGCTGTAAAGAGGTGGTTATGCGCTCCTGAAAGTATACTTAAAAGCAGCACATCAATATCTTCTTGTAGTGCAGCATTAACAATCTGCTCTGGAGTTTGTCTCAATCCCGTGTAAATTACTTCCATCCCGGCATCACGAAGTGCGCGGGCAATTATCTTTGCACCTCTGTCATGTCCATCCAGCCCTGGTTTTGCCACCATTGCCCTAATCTTTTTCTCTGCCACTGCTATCTCCTCCTAACAGAGTTACAACACCTGATATGTTACTACAGTAACTAACACAGTGACTTTTTGCCTGTCAAGGACTTTTTATATCATATTTTTCCATATCCACCTTGACAGGATACACGAGATTTGCTACTTAAAACTAATAAAAACGATTAAACACCAGAGAAGAGCGGTTAGCAGGAGACCCCCTTTACCGGGATACATGTGTCTTCTCGAGTTTCCTGTTCTCTGCTCATAAGAGAGAAAGTACCTCTCAAAAAGGAGAAAACGGTGGATGTTATAAAGGCCATTACGGGAAGGAGAAGTATCAGACAGTACAAAGGGGACCCGATAGAAGATGGGGATTTAGCAGAGGTGCTGGAAGCTGTACGGTGGGCTCCTTCCTGGGCTAATACCCAATCCTGGGAGATCATTATCGTTAAGGACCCCGAAGCAAAAAGAAAACTTGCAGGCACGCTCCCTGCAGGCAATCCCGCCTGTTCTTCTTTTAATGAAGCACCCGTTGTAATTGTAGCATGTGCCCGTCGCGGTAAAGCTGGGTATTTTAAGGGAGCGGCCGTAACAGACAAGGGTGATTGGTACATGTTTGATGTCGCTCTGGCTATGCAAAACCTGACCCTGGCGGCTTATGCACGGGGGCTCGGTACCGTTCTTGTCGGGTTCTTTGATGCGAAAAAAGTAGCACACCTCCTTAACATTCCCGAAGACGTTGCAGTGGTTGCAATGACCCCTCTCGGATACCCTGGCAGAGAGGCAAAACCGACTCCACGGAAAGCGTTGCATGATTTCGTTTCTTATGACACGTTCGGCTGCAGATAAAGAGAAGTTCGGGGGTTGTGTAATTGCCAGGGGGCAGCCGCCTGCTCAAATGTACATATCACATCGGTTGTACACATTCTAACATAGCGTAATCACCATGAGGTCCTTTATCACCTTTGAGGGCATAGAGGGGTGCGGCAAAACCACTCAAATCCATTTACTTACTGAATGCCTGGAGAAGAGGGGTTACAAAGTTGTAACTACCAGAGAACCGGGGGGTACTCACATTGGTGATGCCATTAGACGTATACTTCTCGACTCAAAAAATATCGACATCGATATCAAGACAGAACTCCTGCTCTACCAGGCTGCTCGTGCCCAGCACATAAAAGATGTAATACAGCCATCGTTAGCACAGGGGTCCATAGTCCTCTGTGATAGATTTACCGATGCGACACTTGCCTATCAAGGCTATGCGCAGGACATACACCAGGACTTCATAAAAACACTCAATCAGTATGCGACGGACAACCTCATCCCGGACCTTACCATCCTGATCGATTGCCCGGTGGAAATTGGACTGCAAAGGGCACGGGACAGAATGGCAACACATCATGCAGCGGTCCGTGAAGATCGCTTTGAGGAGAAGAGTCTAGATTTCCATCATGCTGTACGATTAGGATACCTTCAGATTGCTGAGAACAATAGCAGTCGTTTTTACATTGTTGATGGGAGAGAAGACCCCGCTTCTGCACACCGATCAATCCAGTCAGCTGTTCTCAAAATGATAGCGGCTTAACCGTGTGGGACACGCCACCACGTTCAATCCTGAAAGCGGCAAGCGTGAAGAATGTGCAACCGCAATTTCTTATTTCCTTCATTGTTTTCACTGAGTGAGTTAACCGACGATGTCATTTAAAAACATTATGGGCCAGGACAGACAGGTAGGAATTCTTGTAAATGCACTTACGGGGAACACCCTCGCCCATGCCTATCTTTTTACCGGCATTCCTGGCATTGGGAAAACGACCGCAGCATTTGCTCTCGCAAAGACATTACACTGCAAAGATAAACGTGATGATTGTTGCGACGCATGTATTTCCTGCAAAAAGATCGCCCATGGCACCCATCCCGACCTCGTGGTGATTGAGCCTGAGGGTGACTCTATCAAAATCGATCAGATCAGAAAAATGCAAGAACAGGTCAGCTATACCTCATATGAGGGACACCACAAGATAGTACTGATCGATAAAGCAGAGCGGATGACTATACAATCCGCCAACTGTCTCCTTAAAACTCTGGAGGAACCACCTCCCCACACGGTTTTGATCCTGCTCACATCCGTCCCGTACCAGCTGCCATCTACGGTCAGATCGAGATGCCAGAAAGTTATGTTTCAACCCCTGCCTGAAGCATTGATTGAAGAAGCCCTGCAGAAAAAATGCGGAAGTGAGGAAGGTGAGAAGGTACAGCTCATTGCTTCTCTGGCGGGCGGAAGCCTGGGGAGAGCATTGCGCTGGATGGAAAATGGATTACTCCAGGAAAGGAAGGAGTTACTCGAAACACTCAGCCGCTTACACACCTGTTCTCCTACCGCTCTTATTAAGTGCGCCGAGCTGCTCGGGGAAGATAAAGCACTGGTACGTGAAAAGCTCGATGTGATCACCTCGTGGCTGAGAGATCTTTTACTGCTTAAAGCAACACCGCAAACAACCCACATCATCAATAACGATTTTACCAGGGAATCGTGCGCTGCAGCTTCCCGTTTGAGCTGGTTTAATCTTTTCGAGCAGGCACAGGTGATTAATGAGGTCCAGACCGCCGTGCAGGGCAATGTTAACGTCCGTCTTGCCATGGAAACGATGCTGTTTAAACTATCCCGTTAGTGAGGTGTACGCTATAACTACCGTAGGCTACCCTACACACCATAAAGACATCAGAGGACTGTATAGATGAAACATATTGCAAAAGTCAAATTTCAAAAAGAGAACATGATTTCTGAATACGATACGCGTGACCTCGATTTAGAAGTTGGTGATCAGGTAATGGTAGAATGGGAAGAAGGACTTAAAATGGGGATAATCATAAAGCTGAAAAACTGTGATACTCCCCTCCCCTCCCTCAAGCCGTTGCAGAGGGTTATTAGAAAAGTCACTGCGGCTGACCTTGATTATGAATCAAGGAAAGGACATAAGGAAAGGGATGTGTATCAAGCCTGTCTGGGAAAAATCAAAGAAATGGGGCTTGCTATGAACCTGGTTAAGGTTGAACACATCCCCAATATCAATAAATTCATCTGCTATTTTACGGCAGAAGGGAGGATAGATTTCAGAAACCTCGTTAAAAAGTTAGCATCTGATTTTCATGCCCGGGTGGAAATGAAACAAATTGGCGCTCGCAACCGTGCAAAAATGGTTGGAGGCATTGGCCGGTGTGGTAGAGAATTATGCTGCTCTTCTTTTCGTCAGGATTTTGATCCCATCACCGTACGGATGGCCAAGGATCAGGGGTTATCCCTTGATCCCACAAAAATTTCTGGTGTGTGTGGCAGATTGATGTGCTGCCTTGCCTATGAACATGAAACATACTGTGCGTGCAAAAAAAACCTGCCTAAGTTTGGAAAAAAGGTGGTAACAGAACTGGCGACAGGAAAAGTCACCAAACAGGACATTTTGAAGCAAAAGGTCTGGATCAGACCAGAAGATGGTGGTAAAGAAGTAGAAGTATCTCTTAACGATATTAAAAAAGAAGGGTTCCTTAAAACGGGAAAGAAAAAATAAGACAGACGAGCTTATGAAAAAGAGTTTTTTTGTAACCACACCCATCTACTATGTCAATGATATTCCCCATATCGGTCATGCGTACACCACGGTAGCGGCAGATGTCTTAGCCCGCTACTACCGTATGGAAGGATCACACGTCTTCTTTTTAACGGGCACCGATGAACACGGGCAGAAGGTACAGGAAGCAGCACAGGAGAGAAATATATCTCCCCAGGAACACTGTGATCACATGGTTGGCCGCTTTCAGGATCTCTGGAAGAAATTCACCATTTCTAATGATGATTTCATACGGACGACGGAAGAACGGCATAAAACAGTCGTACAAAAAATCCTCACCCAGCTCTATAACAAAGGTGATATCTATAAGACGAGCTATGAAGGATCATACTGCGTACCTGATGAACGATTCTGGACTGAAAAGGATCTCATTGATGGATGCTGTCCCGAATGCAGGCGTCCGGTTCAACAAATACAGGAGTCCAATTATTTTTTTCGTATGAGCTCGTATCATACCTGGCTCATACAGTACATTGAAGAAAACGAGCATTTTATTCTTCCCAAAACGCGCCGCAATGAAATCCTGGGTTTTTTAAAGCAACCCTTGGCAGACTTATGCATTTCACGTCCGCGAAAACGTTTATCGTGGGGAATCCCCCTTCCTTTTGATAGTAACTATGTAACCTACGTGTGGTTTGACGCCCTTATTAACTATGTGAGTACATCGGGCTACCTTACAGATACTGAAAACTTTACCCCCCTATGGAACAGCGCCGTTCATCTCATTGGCAAAGACATTCTTACAACCCACAGCGTATACTGGCCCACGATGCTGAGGGCAATGGGGCTCGCCCCCCCTCGAACAATATTTGCCCATGGGTGGTGGACCGTAGAGGGACAGAAAATGTCAAAATCACTCCGCAACACGGTAGAACCAAACATGCTTATTGAACAGTACGGGGTTGACGCCATCCGTTTCTTTCTCCTGCGGGAAGGCACCTTTGGATTAGACTCAGATTTTTCTCACCAGGCGCTCATTCATCGCATCAACAGCGACCTTGCTAATGATTTAGGTAATCTCTTCAACCGTTCACTTGCCATGGCCCTCAAATACTTTGCGGGGAGTATACCAGAACCCTCAACCCTTGAAGGAATAGATGAGCATTTGCGAGATACGGCTGTGCAGGTTAAAAACGAGGTTGACCTTCACATGGAGAACATAGCTTTACACAAATCACTGGATGCGATTTGGAAATTAGTGCGTATGACTAACAAGTACATAGATGAAACCGCCCCCTGGGCACTCGCTAAGGATACACGCCAGGAAAAGAGGCTGGCCACAGTAATACATACAATGCTTGAATCGTTACGCTTCATTACGACGCTGCTTTTCCCCTTCATGCCTACATCAGCAGAAGCCATGTGGCGTGCACTTGGATGCAGTGAAACACTATCGCAGCACACCATCAGCAACGGCACACAGTGGGGGAAATTAACCACCGGGACGGCAGTGACAAAAATACCTCCCCTCTTTCCGCGCATTGAGGGCTAAACGTACCTGTTCTTGACTGAAACGAACACGGGGCGGGTAAAAGACGATCCTCGCTAAAGACTGCATCATGGCAAAACGCATCTTTAACCTTGCTAACAATTTAACGCTTACCAGGATTGTCATAGTTCCGATCCTGATTGTTATCTTCCTCTATTCAACCAGTAAGACCTCCTGCCTCATTGCTGCTCTCATCTTTGCACTGGCCGCTTTGACCGATTGGCTGGATGGCTACATTGCACGGAAACAAAACCTCATTACTTCTTTAGGACAGTTCCTGGATCCCCTGGCTGATAAGCTCTTAGTCAGTGTAACCCTGATTATGCTCGTTTCTTTAGACAGGGTTCCTGCCTGGATGGTTGTTATCATTATCGCACGAGAGGTCGCTATAACCGGTTTACGCATTGCCGCTGCCCGTGAGGGCATCACCATTGCATCGAGCAAATGGGCAAAATACAAGACCGCATTTCAACTCGTCGCTACCGAGGGACTCCTTATCCACTATACCTACTTTGGTATAAATTTCCACTTAATCGGTATAATCACGCTCTCTGTGGCAATGCTGATTACCCTGTGGACAGGTCTCGTCTATTTTATCAAATTTTTTGAAAAAACCTTTACCTTTTCGAAGTGAATGACCCCGCAGCAGAACTGCGAGGCATCAATTACAAAAAATGATAGCTTGCGTTTCCCCTCACCCCATCCCTCTCCCCAGCGGGGAGAGGGGAAGGGTGAGGGGGCAGATAGCGGTGAGAAAAAATGTTAAGCTACCTTTTCGCCTGCGGCGATACTGTTTTCATCCCCACAGCAGAGCTGT
>CALJBY010000110.1 GCA_938024025.1 uncultured bacterium | reverse complement strand
AGTGCTTTATGTGATGCACCAAACATGCTTACGTTACAATCACTACCACTCCTCCTCAAACAGATACAAGCGATTGATGCTGTGATTAAGGCTGAAGGATTTCACGAGGTGTAATCAATGGAAACACACAAAACCGGGGATCGCCTAATGAATATGACTACACCCCAGGAGACACGGGAGCTGGTTATCCAACGGGCGAGGAAAGTGCTGGAGATTGAGGCAGAGGCTATCCAGAGCTTACAGGATAAGATTGACGAACGTTTTATCAACGCGGTAGAGTTGCTTGATAAATGCCGCGGCAAGGTAATCGTTATCGGGATCGGCAAGTCTGGTCTCGTTTCCCAAAAGATTGCCTCCACCTTTGCCTGTACGGGAACTCCAGCTTTTTTTCTTCATCCAGCTGAAGGCATTCATGGAGATATTGGGATGCTTTCAAAAGGAGATGTGGCTCTGGCCATCTCTAACAGCGGAGAAACTCAAGAAATCATTCAGCTGCTACCACTCATCAAGCGCTGGGGAATAACACTCATTGTCATGACGGGTAATCCAAGGTCCCTATTAGCCCAAAGTGGAGATGTTGTGCTGGATACAGGGGTCAAGGCTGAGGCATGCCCTTTAGGTCTCGTTCCTACCGCAAGCACAACAGCTACCCTGGCCATGGGTGATGCCCTCGCTCTTGCACTGCTTGAAAAGAAAGGATTCAAGGAGGATGATTTTGCCATACTCCATCCCGGTGGAACGCTTGGCAGAAAATTGCTGCTTCGGGTAGAAGACCTCATGCACAAAGGGCCTGCAATGCCCCTCATCAGGGAAGACACCTTAATGAAAGAAGGGCTCTTGGAGATGACCTCCAAACGATTGGGGGTAACGGGTGTGTGTAGCAAAGATGGTATGTTTGTGGGGATCATCACTGATGGAGACCTGCGGAGAACCTTGGCAAGGGAAGACGATGTGCTCAACAAAAAGGCCGGTGACATCATGACCGGAAACCCTAAAACCATCGCAAAAGATGATTTAGCCGCAAAAGCACTCCACATCATGGAGGAATTTTCCATAACATCTCTCTTTATCTTGCCAGAAGACGGTCCCCGTAAACCTATCGGCATTATTCATATGCACGATCTGCTTAAAGCCGGAGTGGTATAAAAAGTGAACATCCAGAAACTTAAACCGATTAAGCTTCTCATTTTAGATGTTGATGGTGTCTTAACCGACGGTAAGATTATCTATACCGACAGCGGAGAAGAAATTAAACGGTTTGATGCAAAAGATGGCCACGGCCTCAAGCTTCTGATGCGTTCCGGAATAGGAGTGGCCCTTCTCACCGGCAGAAAGTCCAAAGCAATTGTGCATCGAGCTCGTGATTTAGGGATCGAACACGTCTATCAAAAGGCGATTGACAAGAGTGCAGTGTATTCAAAAATTCTCACCAAAAGCACGTTGCTGGACAAAAACGTTGCATTCGTCGGTGATGATTTAGTTGATATCCCCGTGCTTAAGAAGGTTGGTTTTTCAGCCGCTGTCCCGGATGCAGTTCCCGAGGTAAAAGAGATCGTTGATTACGTTACCAGTAACAATGGAGGAGAAGGGGCAGTACGGGAAATCTGCGAACTGTTATTAAAGGCACAGAATAAGTGGAAAAAAGTAACTGAAAAGTATCACAGCACTTGACGACAGGTAGGGTTAAGAGAGAATGTGGAAAGGATACAAATGACTACCGTTGTTTGGAAGTACTATGAAAAAAATACGATTTATTCTGATTGCAATTGCTTTCATCACCCTCATTCTGGTCATTGTCGCTCTTGTACGCAACTCACGGCCCCCCGATAACGCCAAACACCTGGAAAATCCCCCCCCTCGCGGGGTAGAGATGCAGCTCGATAACGTCCACTATGAACAAATTAACCAGCACGGATTTAAAGAGTGGGAGCTTGATGCACACGCCGCTCAATTTTTTAGGGGTGAGAATAAAATTGTCCTCGAGTCACTAACAGCAACTTTCTTCTCTAATGAAGGGAAGACGTACAAGCTGGTTGCTGACCAGGGGGAATTGTACACAGATTCAAAAAATGTCACAGTGTCCGGCAATGTTGTTGCAAACACCCATGAAGGATATCAGATTAAAACTGATTCCTTGCAGTATAATGCCCAGAAGAGAACCATTACCACCAATGATAAAGTTGCCTTAAGCGGCAAGGATATGGTTATGACGGGAAAGGGAATGATTGCTGATTTGGAACATGAGAAACTGCACCTATTAGGAGACGTTAAGGCATCAGAGCAAAAATGATCTTTCGACTAGTACTTTTGAGTATCACGACAATAATCTTTTCTCTGAGTACCGCTGCTGCACGAGCCGAGGTGATAGCTCGCGTTGCAGTACTTCCTTTTGAAGTGTATACTAATGCCAGTACCGCCTCCTTGAAAGATACCATTGCCAATGAACTTTCCTCCCACCTAGCGCAAGAGGAAGGGATTGCAGTTGTGGACCAAACACGTATTAAGGATATACTCGACAGCAAAACACCCTTTTCGTTTAATGAAGTTGCATTGAGGAGCATCGCTGAAAAACTGGAAGTACCTTTTTTAGTGCTCGGAAGCATGACCAAGATTGGCGAAAACTTAAGTTTGGATACGTATCTGTTTACTACGCAGGGCTCTTCCTCCTTTTCTAAAGATTTTACCGAGGGAAAAAACCTCAATTCCCTCATAAAAAAAATGGCTCAAAAAATCAGTTCTCGGATTCTCGTGACAGCCCGTGCTTCCTCGGAAGATCAGGAACCAGAAGCCACGGAGAAGCCTTCCTTAAGAGAACCAGAGGGACGCACAGATGAAGGTACAGCCGACGTGTCCTCTCCGGCGGTACCTGAAGAGCAGGAAGGCGCGGAAGTGGTGGCTAAAGAAAGTGTGCAATCAGAGGTCGAAGAAAGCACACCTGTAGCGGGTGCCCTGCCTCCAGAACCACTTGCTGACGCGGTCGCTGACCAACCGCACACTGTTCCCGGCAAGGAGATTGCAGGAGATGAGGTAGCTGAAGCCACAGCAAAGGAAGGCACCCCGCTTGTACCCAAAGCCCAGGAAGGCGCGGAAGTGGTGGCTAAAGAAAATGTGCAATCAGAGGTCGAAGAAAACACACCTGTAGCGGGTGCCCTGCCTCCAGAACCACTTGCTGACGCGGTCGCTGACCAACCGCACACTGTTCCCGACAAAAAGATTGCAGGAGATGAGGCAGATGAAGCCACAGCAGAGGAAGGCAGCCAGCTTATACCCGAAGAGCAGGTAATTCCTGAAGTTCTGAAAGATCCTGAGGAATCAATTATCGAAGATGGTGATACGGCAACCGTGGCCGGGCTGCCAAAGGAGGACTCTGACCACTCTTCCGAACAACCTAAGAAGAGCGATAAAAAGAAACGCGACACCTCGCTCTCTTCCCCCTTCTCTACAATGAAGCCCATACAAATCACCTCAAAGAGCATGGAGGCTGACAACAAGAAAAACATGGTAACCTTCAAAGGAAATGTTGTGGTCAAACAGGAAGACATCGTCATCATTTCAGATATAATGAAGGTGGCCTATGAGTCTAAAGGAGGAATAAGCAGGGTTGAGGCATCCGGCAATGTTAAAATGTCTCAGGAAGACAGAATTGCCACCGGCAAGAAGCTCGTCTTCTATAATCGAGAGCAAAAAATTGTAATGACAGGCAATGCAAAAATCTGGCAGGGTGATAACCTCATTTCATGCGAAAAAGTCACTGTTTTACTGGAAGAGGATAAGATTTTCTTTGAAGGCACGGTAGATTCCATAATCTACCCGAAAAGCATACAAGAGCAGGACAGTGGGAAAAAACAACAAGTAGAAGCCCTAACGCTCCCCCTGGATGAACCTCCCTCCGGTAATGAAGTGCGTGAAGAGGATGCAATTCCTCCCCGTGAGGGGAAAGGTTCTCTCAAGGATGCTTCACCATAAGCCCATCGGGGAGCTTCGAGAAACCGC
>CALJBY010000109.1 GCA_938024025.1 uncultured bacterium | reverse complement strand
CTTTGATCCAAAGCTCAAACCCGAACTGGGATACGGTTTATATCCTAACGTAATCACCGGCCTGGAGTTTGAACGCCTCTCTTCGGCATCGGGTCCCACCACCGGGACGGTTACCATAAATGGGGAAAAACCTCAAAACGTTGTTTTTGTCCACTGCGTAGGGTCCCGGGACAAATCGGTAGGTAATGAGTACTGCTCGAGAGTCTGCTGCATGTACACGGCCAAACAGGCCCACCTGATAAAAGAGAAACTGCCCGATGCAAAGGTGACCGTCTTCTACATTGATGTCAGGGCATTCGGTAAAGGGTTCGAAGAATTCTACGATCGTGTCAAGGAAGAGGGCATTACCTACCGGCGCGGCAATGTTTCAGAGGTGTACAAGAAGAAAGAAAAGCTTGTGGTTAAGGCAGAAGATACCCTGCTGGGTGAGCTTGTTGAAGTTGAAGCAGATCTGGTGGTTCTGGCTGTGGGAATGGTACCCTGCGCTGACAGCAGTGCGGTCAATAATATCTTAAAACTCTCACAGTCTGCAGACAAGTTCCTGCTCGAGGCCCATCCCAAGCTCCGGCCCGTAGACACCGCCAGTGACGGCATCTTTCTAGCCGGCTGCTGCCAGGGGCCCAAGGACATTCCCGATACGGTTGCACAGGCAAGTGGAGCAGCGGCAAAGGCCTGTATCCCCCTTTCCCAGGGGAAGGTCAAGACGGAAGCCCAGGTTGCACAGGTGGAAGATGCACTCTGCCGTGCATGCGGATTCTGTGTGGAGACCTGTCCCTACGAAGCCATTGAACTTATAACCAGGGAGCGTGCCGGCCAGGCCGTTGAAGTGGCATCGGTTAACGAAGTACTCTGCAAAGGATGCGGAGCCTGTGCGGCTGCATGCCTCTCCGGGGCCATTCAGCAGAAATCATTCACTGACGAACAGCTCCTTTCCATGATTTCCTCTCTAGGAGAGTTGTATGAGTGAGTTTGAACCCAACATTGTTGCATTCCTCTGTAACTGGTGCTCTTATGCCGGGGCTGATCTCACGGGCACCACCAGGACACACTACCCTCCCACAGTCAAGGTAATCCGTGTTATGTGCACGGGCAGGGTAAATCCCCTCTTCGTGGCCCAGGTGTTACGCACGGGTGCAGATGGTGTGCTCATTTCCGGGTGTCATCCCGGTGAATGCCACTACATGAAGGGTAATTTTCTTGCACGCAGACGATTTATCATCATGAGAAATCTCCTTGAATTTATCGGTATTGACCCCCAGCGCATCAGGATGAGCTGGGTCTCGGCATCTGAAGGTAAAAAGTTCGCAGATGTCATCACGGAAGTTACTGAAGACATTAAAAAACTCGGTCCCCTGCAATCATTTAAAGAGAACGTCAATGGACATCCAAAAACTGAGGGATGAAGCAAAACGGGCACTTGGCCGGAAAGAAATCGAATACCTGATTGGCTACAAAAAAGGTAGTTACGGGTTCAGGATCTCCCCATGCTTTATCGAAACGAAGGAAGAGGTGGATCAACTCACCTTCTCACCCCTCTGTTCCCTGAGCCTGGTCAATTATCTTACTATTGAAGGAAAGCCATTACTGCCTGCCGATGAAAAAAAATCCAAGGCTAAAAAGGTTGCTCTTCTTGTACGGGGCTGTGATTCCCGTGCCCTCAACCAGATTATTGCTGAAGGAGGCATATCCCCTGACCAGCTCTACGTCATCGGCATTCCCTGCTCCGGGGTAATTGATCTCAAGAAGATAGAAGCACGATTCCCCCACACCCCGGATCCGGTTGATGTTGTAGAAGAAAATGGCAACTATATCATTACCATTAACGATCAAAGCCACACAGTCCCGGTAGATGAGCTCAAGGCGGAAACCTGTAAAACATGTCAGTACCCTACCCCCCTTACCTGCAAGAAACTGATTGGCGACAAGAGAGCGGGTAATCCACCTCAGTATGAAGACATTCAAATCCTCGAAGCACAACCCCCTGAAGAAAAATGGCAGTTTTGGCAAAATCAGTTCAGCCGCTGCATTAGATGCTATGCCTGCAGGAATTCCTGTCCCCTGTGCTATTGTGACGGGTGTATCCTTGAAAAACTGAAACCCCAGTGGGTTAAACGCTCGGTTGATACCAATGAAAACTTCATGTTCCACATCACCCGTGCCTTTCATCTTGCAGGAAGGTGTATCAGCTGTGGTGAGTGTGAACGCGTGTGCCCGGTTGACATTCCGCTGATGAAATTGAACCGTAAAATGGAAAAAGATGTTAAAGAGCTCTTCGATTTTGAAGCCGGGCTGGATCCTGAGGTAAAACCGCTTTTAAACACCTTTGCTATTGAAGATCCGGAGGATTTTATTTTATAGATTTTATGTGAAATCTCCCCTCTCCCCCTGGGAGGTAGGGAGTGTTTTGTGCTTAGAATTTTGATCATTTGAATTTGTTTCGTGCTTCGGATTTAGGATTTCGAATTTAG
This sequence comes from uncultured bacterium, assembly GCA_938024025.1. Classification (GTDB taxonomy): domain Bacteria; phylum Desulfobacterota; class WTBG01; order WTBG01; family WTBG01; genus CALJBY01. The sequence continues at coordinate 6,774 of CALJBY010000109.1, read as the reverse complement.
GTCCACTCTAGCATTTCATACTCAGCACACTGTATCCATGTTACACTTATGACTACCTATACTTTACCAAAAGACAAACTACCTGAATTCCTGAGTGCCCTTAGTGACTACGAGATTTGGGCCCCCGTGAAGAAGGGTCCTGCCACGCTTTTTGACCGTCTGGACGATCTTAAAGATGTTGACCTCGACCTTGAAAACCAGCCGGTAATCTCCAAGAAAGCGATATTCCCTCAGAACGAACCCCTTTTTTCCTACGACAGAAAGGGAACAGTTACCGAAACAGACCTGAATGCCGTGAAAAACACTATCGTTTTCGGCATTCGTCCCTGTGATGCCCGAAGCTTCACCCTGCTTGACCCTGTTTTTGAAGGGGATGTGCCTGACCCCTATTACCGGGCCCGAAGAAGCAAAACGGCACTTTTAGGCATTGCCTGTAACGACCCCTTTGTCAACTGCTTTTGCACCTCCATAGGGGGCAGTCCTTTTGGAAGAGAAGGCCTCGATCTCCTCTTTATAGACTGCGGTGATTTATTTACGCTTGAGGTTATTACTGAGACCGGCAAAGAAATCACAGGAAAGGCATCTTCTCTTTTGTCACCTGCAACAGCGGAATCAAGCGAACAAATAGCGCAGGCAGCCACGGACAAAATTAAGCGCCATATTGATCTAACGGGATTACCTGAAAAGCTTGCTTCACTCTTTGAGCATCCTGTCTGGAAAGAGTTTGCCTCAAAGTGTATTGGCTGCGGCATCTGCACTTACTCCTGCCCCACCTGCTATTGTTTTGACATGCAGGACGAAACAACCCTGAAACAGGGCAGGCGTGTCAGGATCTGGGACTCATGCATGTTTCCCGAATATACCCTGCACGCCTCGGGCCACAATCCCAGGGCAACCAGGACTGAACGTTTCAGAAACAGAATCTATCACAAATTTAAATTTAATATGGACAACTTTCATTCATACAGCTGTGTCGGGTGTGGCCGCTGCATCAGCCTGTGCCCTGTTAATATTGATCTGATTGACTATCTTTCACGTGTCAAGGAAACGGAATGAACAATCCCTACCTACCCCAGGTTGCTAAAATTATCGATGTCAAAGATGAGGCACCCGGAGAACGGCCCATTAAAACATTTAAGGTTGTCCTTGAAAATGGGAACAGCTTGAATCATCGACCCGGACAATGTGCCATTATAGGAATCCTTGGCATCGGTGAAAGCATGATCTCTATCGCTTCCTCCCCTACCAGAAAAGACTGTCTTGAATTCAGTGTCATGCGACTGGGCACCGTTACATCTGCCTTACATGAATGTGAACCGGGGGACACTATTTCCCTGCGGGGACCTTATGGAAATGGATTTCCACTGGATGACTGGAAGGGAAAAAATATTGTGACCATCGGGGGGGGAATCGGACAGGCTCCACTCAGGCCCATTGTACAGTCCATCTTGGATAATCGAAGTGATTTCGGCGATCTTACGGTCATCTATGGAGCCCGTTCTTCCCATGATCTTTGCTTTAAAGATGAACTCCTCGCATTAGAAAAAGACGGCCCTGCATCTGTCCACCTTTCAATTGATGCTGAAGAGCCCGGCTGGAACAAATTTGTCGGTTTTGTCCCAAACAATCTGCTTGAAATTAAACCTTCTCCGGAAAATTGCATTGCCATAACCTGTGGTCCTGTGGTAATGATAAAGTACGTTATTAAAAATCTTCTTGAACTCGGCTTTACCGATGCCCAAATCTTCACAACTATGGAAAACAGGATGAAGTGCGGCATTGGAAAATGTGGGAGGTGTAATGTCGGCCACCTCTACATCTGTAAAGATGGTCCGGTTTTTTCCTACGATACCTTAAAAGATCTGCCAGAGTTCTAGGAGGATGCCGGTATTTCATCAATAACTTAGGAACCTTACCCTTAACTATGAACTACGAAAGGAGGAACCAGCATGAATGGTCTTATGGGAAAAATTCTAAGGGTTAATTTGACAGAGGGAACTATTTCCGAAGAAGAGATTCCAGAAAGCATAGCCAAAATGTTTTTAGGAGGTGGTTCATTAGCGACAAAATATCTTTATGATGAAGTACCAGCAGGAGTAGACCCTCTTGGTCCTGAAAACGAGCTTATTTTTATGACCGGTCCCTTGACGGGGACACCCTGTCCCAGCGCCGGCAGATATAGCGTGGTGGCCAAGTCTCCCTTGACAGGAACCTGGGCTCAGGCAAACTCAGGTGGATTCTGGGCCCCTGCCTTCAAAAGCACAGGTTATGACGGGGTTATTTTTGAGGGTATCTCCCCGAAACCGGTTTATCTCGTCTGTGAAGACGGGAAGGCTGAACTCAGAGATGCCAGTCACCTCTGGGGTCTAAAAACACCTGAAACAACTGAAACAATCCAGAAGGAGTTGGGAGATAAATTCAAGGTCGCCTGTATTGGTCCCGCCGGAGAGAAGCTGGTGAAAATTGCCTGCGTGATGAATGACATCCATAGGGCTGCAGGACGATGCGGTCTGGGAGCAGTGATGGGGTCAAAGAACTTAAAGGCCATCGCTGCATGGGGGACCCAAAAACCCAAGCTGGCCGACCCGGAGAAATTCAGAGAGGTATCAAAAAAACAGTATGACCTCATCAGAGACTCCATGCTGAAAGTAGGTCTTGAAACCCATGGAACAAACCTCCTCTTGGATATGGTAAATGTCAGGGGCGGACTCCCTACCAGAAACTGGCAAACCGGCTCGTTTCCCAACGAAGAGAGGATCAATGGGATGGCATTGACAGAAAATGTTCTCAAAGACCGGGTTGCCTGTTTTGCCTGTCCCATAGCCTGCGGAAGGGTGTCTAAGATCAAAACCGGGAAATGGGCCGGCAAAGAGGGGGAAGGACCTGAGTTTGAATCCGTAGTGCTCCTGGGCTCTTCTACTGATGTGGGGGACCTCAATGCCATCACCATGGCCAATTTTCTCTGTAACGAATATGGTATTGATACCATCTCCGCCGGCAGTATCATTGCCTTTGCCATGGAATGCTATGAGAAAGGAATTCTCACAAAAGAGGACACCGGGGGTCTGGAAATTAAGTTTGGAGATGCGGACATGCTGGTTGAACTCACGGAAAAAATAGGGAAAAGAGAAGGTATTGGAGACCTCTTATCCGAAGGGACGAAAAGAGTTGCCGAAAAACTGGGTAAAGGCTCAGAGGTCTTTGCCATGCATGTAAAAGGCCTGGAACTTCCTGCATACGATTCCCGTGCAGTCAAGATCACCGGACTGGGATATGCAGTGGCGAGCAGGGGCGGAGATCACATGACCGGTTACATCCAGGGCCCGACCTTTATCGATACACCTTTCCTCGTTGTGGAAAATAGTAAAATCGATGACGTGTATACGCCAAAACCAAAGGATACAAAAGTCCTCAAAGATCTGGAAGATGCCTTAACCATGTTTGACATAACCGGAACATGTAAATTTATGGGGTTGATGCTGGACGCAAAGGAGTGGGTCGATTTGATCTCGTCGGTTACCGGCTGGGAGTTTGGCATTGAAGATTTCCGGAAGACCGGAGAGCGGGCGGTCAACCTCTCCCGGGCATTTAACATGAGAGATGGATTCTCAAGAGCGGATGACACCCTGCCTAAGCGACTGACCGAAGAACCGATGCCTGAAGGCCCTGCTAAAGGCCAGGTAATAGATCAATTAGACATGCTGTTGGATCATTACTATGAAGAACGGGGATGGGACAAGAAGACAGGAAAACCCACACCCGAAAAACTAAAGGAACTGGGACTGGACAATGTCGTTCAGGATCTATGGAAATAAAATTTCTCGATAACGGAGGATACAGTTTACATGAGCGAAGCACCTAAGATGACCTATGCCGATAAACCCTGGCTTAAAAGCTATAAGTTCGGACCCTATCCATTAAAGAAGACACTGGAACCCTATCCGGAAGTACCGTTATATCAAATACTGTACGACACGGCAGAAAAATTTCCTAACCGCCCCGCATGTCTCGCCTTCGGAAAGGAAACCAGCTACCGTACCCTGAAAGACCTTGTGGATAGGCTTGCAACTGCCCTTGCCTCACTGGGGGTTAAGAAAGGAGACATGGTAGCAACGGTGATTCCCAACTGCCTGCAGTTCATTATTGCAGATATGGGGATTTTGAGAGCCGGGGCTACCCACATCCCCTGCAGCATTCTTCATAAAGAACGGGATCTGGAACATGAGATCGGCAGTCCTGGGGCTGAAACGGTCATTTGCATTGAAGACAGTCTGCCCAGGATCAATGCAATTAAAGACAAAACCAAACTTAAAAATATCATCGTCACCTCCTGGGAAGATTATGGTACTAATCCACCAGAGCTACGGGATATTCCGGGAACAATGCAATTCCGGACATTACTGGATGAACACGAACCTGATCCACCGGATGTTACCATTGATCCCAAAGAGGACCTTGCCTTCCTCTGTTTCACCGGAGGCTCCACTGGACTGCCTAAAGGGGTCATGTTGACCCACTTCAACCGTATGGCTAACCTCTGCCAGGGACTTCCCTGGATGCTCACCCCTCTGGAGACAGGCATTAGAGGAAAGACCTCCATCCTTATTCCCGTTCCTTTATTTCACGCCTATGGCCATTGGGTGGTGGAATTTGCCATTTACTGGGGATTTCGCGTCATCCTGGTGCCTGACCCCAGAGATAATGACCTTTTAGTAAAAACCATGCAGGAACACCGGCCTTTCCTGGTTGCCTGTGTCCCTACTCAGTATTTCCGGATGGCGCAGAGCAAGGTGGGAAGGATGCAAACCATGATGATGTCATGTGCTGCACCCCTTCCCAAAGTGATTGCTGATGCGGTCAAGAACGAGATGGGCAACCCTATTTCAGAGTCATATGGCCTGACCGAAACAGGTCCCCTTACCCACCTGAACATTTCTTCATTCTCTAAAATCACCGGTTTTATGAAAGAGGAAAAGTTGAGTCTGGGAATCCCTGTCCCCGATACTGAAGTAAAAGTGATCGACCCGGGTACGGGGAAGGAAGTGCCTTTCGGGGAACCCGGTATCATATATTCACGGGGACCTCAGGTAATGAAAGGCTACTGGCCCACACCCGGCAGTGGACTGGAAGATGGATGGCTTCGAACCAATGACATCGCCAGGATGGACGAAGATGGTTATTTTTACATTGAGGACCGGACAAAAGATATGATCAACGTTTCCGGCTTTAAAGTATACTCCACCGAGCTGGACGCAGAACTGTTTAACCATCCTGAGGTTGCCATCGCTGCGGTGGTTGGTATTCCCGACCCGAAAACACCGGGAAGCGAACGGGTCAAAATTTATATTAAACCCAAACCGGAGTGTAAAGAGAAGCTTACCGCAGATGAGATAATTCGCTATTGCCGGGAAAAATTTCCATCCTACGCCGTGCCGAAAGACCCGAGCTATGTCGAATTTAGAGATGAATTTCCACTAACCGTGACCGAGAAACTATTCAAAAATGCCTTGAGACAGGAAGAGATCAAGAAAATGAAAGAACGGGGAGAATTTGAGTACGAATATGAAGGATGAAAATATTCTTCTATCTCCACCAATACACTATTGGTAAAATAGAAACGTTTGCTTTCACTTTCCACCAAGCTCCAGTCACAAAAAGGTGTTCTACCTTCGACTAGAAGTACTATCCAATGAACATAAAAGAAACTATACAACAGTTAATTGGAGATGCCCTCGCAGGCTGCGTTCAATCGGGGGTACTCTCCTCCGTCCAGTTTCCTCCTTTCAACGTAGAAACTCCCAGGATGAAAGATCATGGGGACTACGCAACCAATGTCGCTATGCTGCTTGCTCCCCAGGAAAAGAAGCCCCCCCGGGAAATAGCCCAGCAGATTATCAAACATCTGCCCTCAGATGACTCGAGGATAGACAAAGTTGAGATTGCCGGACCCGGGTTTATTAACTTTTTTATTTCCCAATCCTGCTGGTTGAGCGCATTCCGGAACATTTCCCTGCAAGGGAGCAGTTACGGGCAGTCTCAGCTCGGCACGGGTAAAAAGATAAATATCGAGTATGTAAGTGCAAATCCAACCGGGCCCCTTCACATCGGACATGGCAGGGGGGCTGCCGTAGGAGATGCCCTGGCCAATATTATGGCAGCCGTGGGATACAGTGTAAGCCGGGAATATTACATTAATGACACCGGCAACCAGATGAACCTGCTTGGCAAATCGGTTTATATTCGCTACCTCCAGCTTTTGGGAAAAGACGTCTCCTTTCCTGATGATTGCTACCAGGGTGATTATATTGAAGAAATCGCCCGGGAGATTGTCACACAAGAGGGTGAAGTCTACCGGGAAAAAGGGGAATCAGAATCACTGCCCTTTTTTACCTCCTGTGCTGTTGACAATATCTTAAAGGGGATACAAACAGACCTCGGGGATTTTGGCGCCCGCTTTGACACATGGTTCAGTGAAAAGACCCTCCACGAGGAGAACGCAGTGGAAAGGGCACTCGGTGCACTGAAGGAAAAGGGCCAGACCTATACCAGCGAGGGAAACCTCTGGTTCAACAGCACTCTCTTTGGAGATGATAAAGATCGGGTTGTTGTACGGGACACTGGTGTCCCAACCTACTTTGCATCAGATATTGCCTACCACCTCAACCAGCTTGAGAGGGGGTTTGACAGGATTATTAACATCTGGGGCGCAGACCACCATGGATATATTCCCCGGGTACGGGCAGTGATCCAGGCTTTTGGCAAAAGCCGGGAGAC
>CALJBY010000108.1 GCA_938024025.1 uncultured bacterium | reverse complement strand
GGCGCCGGGAAGAAATCATTGAAACAACGGGTCTCGGCAAATATCTCACCTATCTCACCGCGAATCTTTCCGGGGGGTGGAAGCAACGACTGGCCTTAGCATGTGCAGTAGTCCATCGTCCAAAGATTCTCTTCCTGGATGAACCCACCGCAGGTATTGATCCTGTTTCACGAAGAATTATGTGGGACTTTCTCTACGATCTTGCAGGAGCCGGCATGACACTTTTCGTCACCACACATTATATGGAGGAAGCCGAACCCAGCAACAAAATCGGTTTCATCTGGGAAGGTAACCTGGTTGCTTATGATACACCTCAGGGAATAAAGGACAACTTTAAACTGTATCAGATCATAAAGATCCAGGCTGAAAAGATAAACGAGGTCTTTCAACTGCTCCAGCGACACGAACTCACTAAAGACATCACCATCTATGGGGATGCCATCCACCTTGCTGTAGACAGTGCAGAAGAAGCCCTTCCCCTGCTGCAACACTTTCTCAGAGAAAGAAATATCACGGTTAGTGAGGTAAGAACCATCGCTCCCTCCATCGAAGATGTGTTTGTTGCTTTATCCAAGCAAACCAGTACACCATTACCTCCCCGCAGGGAAACCTGATGCTGAGAAGAATAAGCGCTATCATCTATAAAGAATATATTCACATTTCACGTGACATCATTGCCCTCGGCATGCTTATCTTTTTTCCTGTTTTTGCCCTCTTTCTCTTTGGCGTTGCAATCAATTTAGACATCAAACATATCCCCCTCGCTGTGTATGACCAGGATAGAACTCCCGATTCCAGAGCACTGACAGAGAAGTTCAGCCAATCAGGTTACTTCGATCTCAAGGCTCGACTTACCTCTGAGAAAGAAATTAATGGTTTTGTTGACGCACGAAAGGTAAAAATCGTTTTGAGATTTCCTTCCGATTTTAGTCGCGATATTCATAGTGGAAAAGATACTTCCGTACAGCTGATTATTGATGGTGCAGACAATAATACTGCTACCATAATAATGGGCTACGCCAACTCTATTATTCCAAAATTCTCCAGAGACATGCTCGGAGCGTTACTGCGAAACGAAGGCATGTCCCTTCCCTCTCAATTAGCCTCGGTGGATCTCAGGCCCAGCATCTGGTACAATCCGGAGCTGAAAAGTACTATTTTCCTGGTGCCCGGTCTCATTGGTCTACTCCTGATGAGTATTACCGTAATCAGGACTTCCATCACCATCGTGCGGGAAAAAGAGCGGGGAACCATGGAAAGTCTCATGGTAACTCCCCTAAAACCGCTTGAACTGATGATCGGTAAAATTACTCCCTATATTATTATCTCCTTTATCATCCTCGCTCTTATTCTCCTTCTCGCCAGGTATATTTTCCAGGTACCTATCCGGGGAAACCTCCTAACCCTTTTTAGCATCTCCGGCTTATTTATAGCTGCTACCCTCGGGCTCGGGCTTTTCATCTCCAATAGTGCCGATACCGCGCAAACCGCCTGGCTGATGGGGTTTTTATCATCCATACTCCCGGCGATTATTCTCTCAGGATTCATCTTTCCCATAGAGAGCATGCCCTACCCCATTCAGCTGATCACCTACCTTTTCCCCATCAGGTATTTCCTGGTAATGCTCAGGGGTATTCTCCTGAAAGGTGTCGGTATCACTGTCGTCTATCCAGAGGCCCTGATCCTTCTTATGTACGCTCTTGTTATCATTGCTGCCAGCGTTCTGAGATTTAAGAAAAAAGTGGAGTGAACCATGAACCTACGGCGGATACTGACCACTACCATCAAAGAACTGCTGCAGATGAGCCGCGATAAAAAACTCTACCCCCTTCTTTTCCTGGCACCGGTCATTCAACTGGTCATCCTCGGCTACGCAGCAACCTTTGATATCAACAATATCGCTACAGCGGTACTCGACAGGGATCAGACACCAATGAGCAGGAAGTATCTCCGCAGTTTCCATCACAATGGGTACTTTACTATTACCGATCATGTTGCTGACCGCAATCACATCTATCGTCTCTTAGACCTCGGGAAAATAAAAATGGGGATCGAAATACCCATAGGTTTCGGGGAAAAATTGAAAGAGGGAAAACTGTCTCCCGTTCAGATGATTCTTGATGGTACGGAGTCAAATTCTGCAACCATAGCACTCAACTACGCCCGCATCATTTCAGAGAAATTCTCATCCAGCTTGACAATTGAACAGATTGATCTTCCCTCCTTTCACGCGGGTGATTTTCTCGGCAGTTTGCGAAAAAAAAGGGGAGAGACCAATCTCATAGGAAGTCAAACACGATTGTGGTACAACCCTGACCTTTCCAGTCCTGACTTTATGGTACCCGGGGTAATCTGCCTTATCCTGCTCATCGTTACAACTAATCTTACCGCTATTAGCATCGTCAAGGAAAAAGAGATTGGGACCATGGAACAATTGCTCGTTACTCCCCTTCAGTCGGGTGAACTCATTGTCGGTAAGTTGCTTCCTTTTATCCTGATTGGATTTATCGATGTAATCTTTGTCCTCACCATAGGTCATTTTATATTTCAGATGCCGATTAAAGGAAACCTGGTGTTGTTACTGGTGCTCTCTCTTTTCTATCTGTTCTCTACCCTGGGTCTGGGAATATTCATCTCAACTATCGTACACACCCAGGAACAGTCCATGATCATTACCTTTCTCATTGTACTAACCATGAACATACTATCCGGTGTCATTTTCCCCATTGCCAATATGCCCCAAGCGATTCAATCCATTACCTACCTTATGCCGCTTCGATACTTTGCTATCATTGTTCGCGGCATACTGCTCCGGGGGATAGGCATTACCATATTATGGCCCCAAGTCCTCGCCCTCACCCTTCTCGGCATTCTTACCCTTGCCTTCAGCATTAAAAGACTCAGAAGAAAATTACAGTAACTGGCAGGATAGTGTAGAGCGCCACCCTTACTGAAAAAGAGTGCTTCGTTCTGCTTGCGCCCGGAAACATGACGTAGTCTTTCTGAGGAGGCGCCCTTGGGGTGCAATGTCCCTGAAAATGAATTATTTAGGCATATATTATATAAATATAAGCCTATTTAAGATTATTTTATTATTTTTAAGATTAAATAAAATTATTTAAATATAATTAAAATTCTTTCTAACTACTTAAATTTATTTATATCTATTAAGAATATTTTTAAGACCTATTAAGTTAATTTTTGATTATTTAGATAAAAAAAAACTTGACAAAGCATACTTGAGACTATATAAGTGATTTAAAAACCTTTTAACTATAGTATGAATTAAATGGATAAAGATAGAGAAGTTCTGACTACCCAGCAGGCCTGTGAATACCTCCAAATAACCAAGCTAACCTTATATAAACTAATCAAGGGGGATAAGGTGAGGTGTAATAAGTTAGGTAAGAATTATCGTTTTCTAAGATCTGATCTAGACAAACTTGTTAGAGGGGAGGATAAATAAATGAGAGGAAAATCCACAAACCTCAGAGCACACAAGGAAATGAATATCCTCAACATGAATGCTGATCATTTCAAGATGAATGACGAGGAAAAGCTTGTCCTTCAAAAGATGAGAGATCTTTTCAAACAACTCAGGGGCTTATCCCATGAAGAAAGAAAAGATTCTTTGATTACACTTTCCCTGATCATGAATTCCATTTTTAAAACGAACGAAGAAAATAAACTGATTCCTCACATAGAAAAAAAATGCCAAAAGCTAAAAAACAGGCAAGTTCGATTTGAAGGTTTTATAAACAGTGTCAGGTATGATGTGTACAAAGAGGTAACGCTCTATGATTTTAAAATCAATAATGAAAAAATACCATTTCTCTTAAGCAGCCAGTTGTTTCTCGATCCCTGTTTTGATATCTATCACACCGAAAAAAATAAAGATCTTGAAATAGTCTTTATCGAGGATGAATTGCATTTGCAGAAACTCTACATATCCGGGAAGGGAATCTTACGCTATAAGAAGGGCGAAGAGTTAGTAATTGATTTAAGCAGACAGCACGGACTCTCATTACTATAATACCGCCAGCTCT
>CALJBY010000107.1 GCA_938024025.1 uncultured bacterium | reverse complement strand
CACGGTATCTGGATAATGAGTTTGCCAATCGGCTCGCTTGCTGCCGAGCTAAATGGCTGCACGACTCCAGCATTCAAAGGATCTGCGGCACCCTCTATTATTGCTACGTCAGGGTTCATTATCTTTTCAAGTATCTTTGATTGAGATGTTTTGTAACTTGATTCAATATCGAGACCCTCGTTACTCTATCCAGATTGAGAAAACGGACTCCTATTCCATTTGGCTCAGCATGGATCACTTTAGCTTCTGTATGAAAGGATAAACTCGGCGACTTGATGTACATAACTTGCGCCTTGAGCCATTTGCCTTTTACCCTTCGCTTTTTTGCAGCATCAGGGTTAGTTCCCTGTTTTCTCAAATCCTGTTGTTCTTGCTCTAGTTGTCGGATTTGATCGAAAATATGTCAAATACACGACCCGCTTTGGCTTTTTTGAGGTTTTGGCTTGCTCTGTGATAAAAATCAGGTTTGATCTCCAGCGCTTTTTCAAAGGCACGAATCGCTTTTCGCTGTTCCCCTTGTTGCAAATATACACATCCCAGGTTATTAAGCGCCTCAGCCTCACTGCCGTGCTCCATGAACGCCAACAGAGCTTGCTCGTCTCTCCCTAGTTTGGCCAAAGCCAAGCCCAAGTTGTTGTAGAGCCTTGCAGAAGAAGGTTCGCGTTTTATACCTTCCCTTAATGCTATTATTGCCTTTTCGTAGTGTCCCGCCAAAAGGTAAGATACTCCCAAGTTATTGTAGAGGAGGCCATCGCTTTCCCGAAGATTAATCGCTAAACGGTATTCACGAGTTGCCTCATTATGTTTTTCTTGGTAGTCATAGATAGCACCTAGCATATTATGAGCCTTCCACAGTGTTGAATCGAGCTCAATAGCTTTTCGAAAATGTCTCTCGGCGTCTTCATATCGGTCCATCTGAAAAAATGCTAACCCTAGTCCCTCATGGGCCAGCGAATGCTCGGGTTTTTGTTTAAGTACAGCTCTAAATTCTTGAACTGCATCGTCATTTAATCCACCCAAGACAAATACCATCCCTTTCTTATACTTTACTCTGGTATTGTCAGGACTGAGTTTGAGGCATTTCTGATATTGAACGAAAGCCATCTGCAGATTACCTCGTGAGACGCTAATGTCACCTAGCCTTTCGCGGTCTTCGCTTGTCATTTCAGTTAGTTTTTTGGGATTGGTGACATCATCAGGAACTGTTTCCAATTGCTGCTTCATTAGACTCTTGTAATTGGGCATCTCCAACTGTCCGTGAGAAGAGGCACAACCACACAAAATTCCTGTCATTATCAAAATACCAAGCAACAGCTGGAAATATCTTCTATCTGTTGTCATCTTCATATTGTCCATCTCTTTTTCAAAGAAAATATTGTGTTTCCGAAACGCTTCAGCGTGACAACAAAACCTTAAATACGCTAATAATTGCAGGTCCAAGAAGTACAACAAAAAGGGAAGGAAAAATAAAGAAAGCCATGGGAAACACCAACTTTACAGGTATCTTCGCCGCTATTTCCTCTGCCCTTTGGTATCTTTTTGTTCTAAACATATCGGAATAAACTCTCAGAGCCTCGACCACATTAGTGCCAAATTTTTCCGTCTGGATTAACAATGTCGCTAGACTTTCTACTTCTTGAAGATCGGATCTCATGGCCAGGTCTTTCAGTGCGTCTCGGCGCGGCTTACCCGCCCTTAGTTCCAGGTTCATAAGCTTGAGTTCGTAACTCAACGTCTTGTTAGTAAGCTCCATTTCTTCTGCTACCCGATTGATCGCAGCATCTATTCCCATGCCGGCCTCCACGCAGACCACCAGAAGATCGAGCGCATCAGGAAAGCCTTTAAATATCCTCTCTCTCCTCCGAGCGATCCGTATGCGCAACCAGATATCGGGCAGAAACAGACCCATTAGTACGAGGTAAAAGAAGATGCCCACAGTCACCGGGATACTCAGAGGCCCAAGCACAACGAGGCGTAAAAAGAAAAAGCACATCGGCAAACTGATCGCCAGCAAACATTTGGCGCCCCAGAAGACAGCAGGGGCAGTTTCTCGGCGGAAACCAGCTTTAAGAAATCTAGGCCTCATTTGACGATGGTCTTTAGACTTTTTGGGAGCGACACGCTGACCAAATGTACCCAAAAAATTTGAGACTCTTCTTCGAGCCCTATGACTTTTTTTTGAATGTGCGTCACTTGTATCTTGCGTTTTGAGCGCACCTGCTTCTTCACTGCCTTTTCGGATTTTTTCCCTCAATGTGCTCCTCTGCCTACGTTGAGTGAAATAACTTGTGAACCCCAGAAAAACCAAGACACACGTCACAAAGACGGCAACAGCAACTATAATCGGTATATATTCGCTTGCTATCGGCATTTCTCGTCCCCCATTGTTATACTTCAAGTGTGACTATTTTTTTCATGACGAGAGCCCCAAAGATCATCATAATTAAAGCTACACCAGCCATTGTCCTCCCTGCATGCTCAGTCCACATGACTTGTATGTATTGTGGTTTCAAAAAACTAAGAACCAGCACAATCAAGAAAGGGAGAGCGATGAGAACTATAGCTGACAATCTTCCCTCGGCAGATAAGACTCGAATCTTACCCTGAAATTTAATTCTTGCACGGATAAGGCGTGAGATGTTCTCTAGAATCTCGGCAAGATTACCACCGGTGTTGCGCTGTATAAGTACAGAAACGACAAAATATCGCAAGTCAGGAGAATCCAGTCGAGTGGTGAGATTTGTCAGCGCATCAGAAACGCTGACACCAAAGTTAATCTCGTCCAGGGTCTCAGCTAATTCAGTCCCGAAAGGGTCGTCAAACTCATCTGCTGCCAGTCTCATGCCCGTTGTAAAAGCATGTCCCGCCCTCAGGGCACGGGCAATCAT
>CALJBY010000106.1 GCA_938024025.1 uncultured bacterium | reverse complement strand
TATACACCCCGCACCGATGCCAACGTTCGGTCCAACTATGAGATGCTACGGTGGGAATACCGCTTTTCTGATACATCACAATTACAGATAAAGGCCTATCACGATTACTATGAGGTGCACAGCAGTGACAAGGCAGTTGACATTGAAGAAGAAAAATACGATGTGACAATAGAGCATTCCTTTGTCCTGGGAGAAAAATATTACTTTCTATGGGGCCTAAACTATCGTACCACGGAAGCGGATTCCGCTTACCTCTCTCCCGAAACTGACCACGACGATCTCATAGGTTTCTTTCTGCAAAATGAACTACAGATCTTCGATAAGGTGAGATTGATTACCGGCATAAAGTATGAAGAAAACTCCTTTACCGGTGGAGACTGGTCTCCCCGGGGATGTCTTCTTTACTCACCCTGGGTTGACCACCACTTTCGTTTTTCTGTCTCCAAGGCTTTCAGAACACCGTCTTTTGTAGAAGACAGCTTCCGTGTGGTGCAAACCCTGCCCTCCCCTCTGCCGCCTCTCCCGCTGGCTTTTGTTGTGGGCAATGAAAAACTCGATCCGGAAGATATGACTGCATTTGAATTAGGCTATCGCTCTACCCTCTTTAAGAAAGTGGGCCTCAATCTAGAACTCTACTATAACGACATAGACAAGGTGATTGAAAATGTCATTCGGCGGAAAACCCTGCCTCTACTGATCAGCTGGGAAAATGATTTCCACGTCATCGCTAAGGGTATAGAGGTTACCGCAGATTACCCGGTCACTCCCTGGTGGTCATTGACAGCCAACTACACCTTTCAGGAAGTCGAGTATAAGAGGGTAAACCAGGATGTACCAGGAACACCCAAGCACAAGTTCAATCTCTGGTCAAGCTTCAGATTTAAGAACGGTTTCTCCCTGGATCTGATAGCTCACTACGTGGATGATACCAAATGGAGTGGATTGACCGGAGATGTGAAGGTTGACGATTACTGGAGATATGACATCAGGATCGCTCAAAAACTCTTTAACGATAAACTGGAATTATCCTTTACCGGTCAAAACCTGACAGACAAGCTCCATCCGGAAACATCTGATGGAACGGGAACCTATGAAGTAGAACGGCTCCTTTACGGACAAATCACCTTTCGTTTCTAGGGCAAACAGATAATTACATGGGCTCACTGGACAAAACATATAAAACATTCATGATGCTGAAATACCTGTTGATACTTATGCTCATAACCGGGGAGGGTATCCCTGCTCCTCTATCCGCCGATAACGGGAATATACCCGTTAATCTCCAGGCCAAGCTCTTTTTAACTGCCCTCACCTACGACAAAAACCTGGAAAAACGGGCTAGTTCGCAACTTGACATTGCAATACTCTACTTCCCCTGGTCGGCACCATCCAAGGAAGTGGCACTGAGCTTTTCTAAAACCCTGGAAATGTTTAAAGACAAAAAGATTAGCGGCCGTAGCTTTAATGTTTCCCTCCTTACTTACAACGTGGATTTTGGCCTCAAAGAGAAGCTTGCCGATAAGCATGTCGATGTACTCTTTATTGCTGGAGGGGAGGAGTCGATGGTTAAAGAAACCATCAAGGTAACCCACTCAGCAAAGATACTCTCCTGCAGCAACAGGGCAGAATATGTAACCACCTGCGGTGTGACCATGGCAGTCGGCCTAAAAGACAATAAGCCCAAAATATATCTCAACCTCACCTCGGCAAAACGCGAGGGAGCCGATTTCAGCGCCAAATTCCTGCGAGTTGCTGAAATTGTGGAAAATAAAATGCCTTAAATGAGCTAAATTGCCTAGGATAGATAAATTTATAGAGAAGCAATCCAAAATCCGAATTCCGCAATCTAAATTGTGAGAACTCGCAACACGTAACCCGTAACGAATTAACCTATGCTGAACTATTTTAACAACCTGAGCATACGATATAAATTAGTAAGTGCTTTCAGCATATTTGCTGTTTTGTCAGGGGTGTTTGTCTTCATCTTCTTTCCCTACCAGCAGAAGCAACAGATTTTAAGTCAGGCCAGGACAAACTCGATAGCCATTTCCAAGATGACTGCTGACAACCTGGCGGTAAGTTTGGCGTTTGGAGATAAAGCTACGGCAAAGGAAATATTAACTGTCCTTAAAGAAAACAAAGACCTTGAATTTGCATTCGTGAAAGATAAGCAGGATAAGATTTTTGCGACGCATAACCTGGGAAAGGCAGTCTTCTATTTAGGTGAAGCAAAGGAGGACAGCGCTACCTGTAAGATAGTCGAAAACACAGCCATCACAACCATACCAATAGTATCACGAGGAGTCACCCAGGGAACCCTTACCCTCGGTTTATCAATTGAGCACATAAAGGCTAAAATTTATTATAATACCCTCATAGCACTGATAGTCAGTTTCGTTCTCATAGTTTTCCTCATACTGTCATCAGTCCTTATAGGAAACATCATCATCAAGCCTATCCATAAGATAATCGAGGTATCTTCATCCATTGCTCATGGTAATTTCAGCAACAAACTTGAAGTTACCTCAAAAGACGAAGTAGGAAAACTGGCCACTGCCTTCAATGAGATGAGTCAAAAACTGGAGATCGGTATTGCCCAGCGCAAGCACTTCGAAGAAGAGATCTTGAAATCCTACGACGAAATGGAAGAACGTGTGAAAGGGCGTACGCACGAGCTACAGCACTCAAATGAACAATTACAATGGGAAATCAACGAACGAAACCTGGTTGAGGAAGAACTTGTTCAAGCCAAGGAGGCTGCGGAAGCTGCCAATAAGGCCAAGAGTGACTTTCTTGCCAACATGAGCCACGAACTCAGAACACCCCTAAACCATATCATCGGCTTTAGCGAATTACTGTTTGATAAAAACTTCGGTGATCTGAACGATACACAGGAAGAGTATCTGAACGATGTAATCCAAAGCAGCAAGCACCTGCTTGCTCTGATCAATGATATCCTGGACCTTTCCAAGGTAGAGGCCGGCAAACTGGAATTGGTACCAACAAATGTCAATCTCAAGGAGCTTCTGGAAAGAAGCCTCATTATGTTTAAGGAAAAGGCCCTGAGGCACTCCTTACACCTCTCAATGGATATCAATCACATTCCGGAAACGATCATTGCCGACGAACGCAAACTCAAGCAAATCATCTACAACCTTGTCTCCAATGCGGTAAAATTCACACCGGAGGGTGGAAGTGTGCGTATACGTGCACAGATGTCAGAACATGGAATCCTCAATGCGGATGTGAAACGTACTGCCAATGTATCGTATTCCCAATCGCACGTCCAGAATACATATTATATTCAAATAACTGTTGCCGACACGGGCATTGGTATCAAAAACGATGACCTGGATCGTATCTTTAATCCCTTTGAGCAGGTAGATGGCTCTTCAAGCCGGACTTACCAGGGAACCGGGTTAGGTCTTTCTCTGACCAGAAATCTTGTTGAACTCCATGGTGGAACTATCTGGGCAGAGAGTGAAGGAGAAGGCAAAGGCACAACCTTTAGTTTTGTAATACCAGCGTAAATGGCACCGCAGAGGCGCAAAGAGCGCAGAGAAAACCTAATGGAAAATAATTATCCGGACACAATTAAAGGAATGAGGATACGGAGTGGGGAAGATTTTTTTACCTTTTAGAACCTTTGCGTACTTTGCGTCTTTGCGGTGAGAAATAATTACAACCCAGAGACGATGAGAAAGCAAAGAAAAAAATAGAGAGGATTTTTAATTTCTAGGAGATTAATCATGGAAGACAAGACTATCTTGGTAATTGAGGACAACGAGCTGAATATGAAGCTGGTGAGATCCCTGCTCAAGATGAGCAGTTATGTGATGGTAGAGGCCGGAGATGCTGAAACAGGCATTGGATTGGCCCGTGAGAATAAACCTGACCTTATTTTGATGGATATTCAACTTCCTGGCATGGATGGATTGTCTGCCACCAAAATACTTAAAGCAGATCCCTCCTTAAAGGATACAGTGATTATTGCCCTCACCTCCCATGCCATGGAAGGTGATGATACGAAGGTAAGAGAAGCCGGTTGTGATGGTTACATAACCAAACCTATCGATACCAGGAACTTTTTACAAACGGTAGCCAACTATGTAAATGGACCGGAAGATGCGAAACGTGAGGCGGGAAACTAAGAAAATAAATGCCTAAAGTGAAAAACTAGCAGTCAGAAGGAAGAAATGGAGTGGTGGAGTAATGGAGTATTGGAAACAGGAGCGAGGAAGTAGTTTTTTTAACCTTATAGAACCTTTGCGTACTTTGCGTCTTTGCGGTGAGAAATAATTGCACCACAGAGGCACTGAGAGCGCAGCCCGCTACTGAGGTCAGGAGCAGAAGTAAACCTATGGATGCAAAACTGATACAAGACTACGAAAGAGAAGCAGGTGTCCCTTTTACCGACAGCCTTACCGGCCTATTTACACACGGCTTTTTCCAAACGGCTTTAGAATGGGAAGTTGAACGGTTTAAAAGACATGGTGAATCCTTTACTCTGGCTTTGGTCGATATTGATTCTTTTGCGGGTTACAACAGGTCCCACGGTCATGCCCAGGGAGATCAGGCCCTGAAGCAGATGGTAGAGCTCATTACAAAGAGCACCCGGCAGGTCGATTTGGCAGCCAGATATTCCGGTGATGTTTTTGCCATTATTCTGATAAAATCTGAAGCCAATATGGCAAAGGTAGCAGCCGAACGCATCAGGGATGCAGTTGTGAGGACCTTTGACAACACGTTAACGGTGAGCGTCGGCCTTGCCTCTTTTCCCGGTGATGCCTCAAATAAAATAAGTCTCATTGAAAAAGCACAGGAAGCCTTGTTGCAGGCAAAAATCAGAGGGAAAAACAAGGTTCATTTTTTTGAAAAAGAGAGCCAACAGTGCGATGACACCAAATCAACAATTTTAGTAGTGGACGACGAACCACGCAATGTCAAATTGCTTGAGGCTCTCCTTCGACCATTGCACTATGAGGTATTGAAGGCATTTGATGGAGAAGAAGCCCTTTCCATAGTCCATAAAACAAGTGTTGATCTGGTGTTACTGGACATCATGATGCCCCGAATGGATGGCTATGAGGTGTGCCGCTGTTTGAAAGGAAGTGAGACCACACGCCTGATTCCCGTCATTATGGTAACTGCCTTGAACGACATTGAGGCCAAGGTGAAAGGTATTGAGTCCGGTGCCGATGACTTTCTTCCCAAACCCGTCAATACAATAGAGCTCCAGGCCAGAACAAAATCCCTGATCACCACTAAAAAGCTGAACGATAAGTTAATGAGCGTTGAAGATGTTCTTTTTTCACTGGCTAATGCAGTTGAAGCTAAAGACAGCTATACTCAAGGTCATACCCAGAGGGTAGCTGATATGGCAGTCCTTCTGGGGAAAAAGATGAACCTCGCAGAAGATGAGGTTGCTGCGTTACGGGTCGGAGGCATCCTCCACGACATCGGTAAGATTGGAGTTCCCCGTGATCTTTTAAATAAACCTGACCCCCTCACGGCAGAAGAGTGGGATATTATGAAACAGCATCCCGATATCGGCCACAAGATTTGCTTGCCCCTTAAGAGAACACTGGGGCTTGCCCTCGATATGATTCAACATCATCACGAAAAGCTTGATGGCAGTGGTTACCCTGAAGGACTGCAAGGAGATGAAATTTCCACTGTGGCACGAATAATGGCAGTAGTGGATATCTATGATGCCCTCGTCACGGACCGGCCCTACCGCAAGGGCATGACGAAGGAAAAGACGCTCTCCATTCTCATGCAGGAGGCAGACGAGGGCAAACTCGATAAATCTATCATTGAGCAGCTACCCTAACACAGGAGACAGGAGTCGCTACATTGCTGATTTCGGATTGCAGAATGCGGATTAGAAGATTGAAGTAATGGAGTATTGGAAACAGGAGAGAGGACGCAGTTTTTTGCCCGTACAGAACCTTTGCGTCTTTGCGGTGAGAAATGATTAAACCACAGAGGCGCCCTAAATAAAATAACCGACTGATTTCACGGGCAGGCAAAGAGCGCAGAATAAAACAGAAATGCCTACAAAACAAAACTTGAACCACGAAGAACACCCTGAATTAAATGAGCGAACCCATTTAACCGGGCAGGCGAAGAAAAACTAGCATGAAAAGAAGTTAGGAGACAGAAGTAAGCATCAAAAAACTAAAAGAAAAAACTGGCAACTGACAAACGGGTTAACGGGTAAACATTGCGGAAAGGTGGACCATGAAAAGCAAACAGGAATCACACGGGAATAATAACCATAAGGACTGTAACGATTCTTCTGTGCAGGGGAAAAAGAGTGCACGAATTCTCATCGTCAATGATGATCTGGTACAGCTTCGGATACTCACCAAGGTCCTCACAAAGCATGTAAAAGAAGTACTTCCCTGCAGAGGAGGAAAAGAGGCGTTAGGAAAACTGAGAGAAACAGGAACCGTTGATCTCATCATTGCCGATCTCTACATGCCGGAAATCGATGGTTGGAAATTGTGCCGCCTGTTACGATCTGCGGAATTCTCCGATTTCAACAAGATACCCATCCTCATTATGTCCGCCACCTTCAGTGGAAGTGATGCCGAAAATATAGCGAGGGAACTCGGTGTCAACGGCTTTCTTTCAATCCCCTACAACCACGATGATTTACTCTTTACCATAGAGAACATCCTGTCAGGAAAGGTTGAACCGAAAAAGTTACGCGTGTTGGTGGTAGAAGACGATAGTGACTTAAGGGAAACAATCTGTGAAGGACTAACCAATTATGGCTGTATGGTCTACGAAGCATCTGATGGTCAAGAAGGGCATAAGCTCTTCAGAGAGGTGAATCCCGAAATTGTTATCCTTGACTTTCATTTACCGGACAATGATGGTGAGCACCTCTTACCGGCATTCAAAGCGCCTGAGAGTCAAGCATCTGTCATCCTGATTACCGGTAACCCGAGTCCTGAATTAGCCGTCAGAGTAACCCAAATGGGTGCGGATGCCTATATACGCAAGCCCTTTACCATACAATATCTTATCACTCTGTGCGAGAAGATCAGAAGGGAATGGTCGCTTTTACGGGCTGAGAAGCTTTTAGAAGAGCGCACACTGGAATTGCAGCGTATCCTTGAAACCTCAGTGGACGGCATTATAATCACTGACCCACACGGATCTATTACTATGGCCAACGGTTTCATGGAAACGATAACAGGCTATGCTCAAGATGAGCTCATCGGAAAACACACGTCTGACTTGCTGCCCCGGGGTAAAGCATATCAGAAAAAAGCAGAGAAATTACTCCTTCGCCTGTCGGAAGAACCTGTCGTCATGGGGAGCGAACTGAATTGGCTGGGAAAAAACGGCACTGCTATAGATATAGAAATCAATGCGGCACTTTTAAAAACCAATGAGGGAAAGACTACAGGAACGATTGCAAGCATACGGGACATCACCAAGAGAAAAAGGACAGAAGTAGAACTGAGGCGGGCTAAAGAAACAGCTGAAACCGCTAACCGGGCCAAGAGTGAATTTCTTGCCAACATGAGCCATGAACTACGCACACCCCTGAATCACATTATTGGGTTTACTGAACTGGTTCTCAATAAGCACTACGGTGATTTGAATGGAACCCAGGCGGAATATTTAAGTGATGTAGTCAATAGCAGTCATCACCTGCTTTCCCTTATTAATGACATTCTCAATCTCTCTAAGGTAGAAGCAGGTAAGATGGAGTTGACCCTGACAGAGGTCAGGGTCAAGATGCTTCTGGAAAAAACCATCACTGTCTTCCAGGAAAAAGCCATAAACCCAAAGATACAATTGTCCCTAACGAGCGGACACCTCCCCGAAACTATCACCGCGGACGAACGAAAGCTTAAGCAGATTATTTATAATGTGCTCTCCAATGCAATAAAATTTTCACCGGCAGGCGGGAACGTGTGCTTGAGTGCACGGGAGGTTAACTATGGCCTGCGACCAGGCCGGCGATGGAGAGATCCTGCAAATCTACAAATCATCGAAAATCAGGCTGACACGAATAACGGACGGGGTATGCAGCACAGGAAATGTATTGAGTTTTCTATTGCTGACACGGGACTCGGCATCAAGCCGGAAGAACAAAAACGCATCTTTGAACCATTTGAACAGCTCGATTCTTCATCGAGTAAAAAATATCAGGGAACAGGATTGGGGCTCTCTCTGACGAAGAGCCTTGTTGAACTCCACGGCGGAAAGATTTGGGTGGAAAGTGAAGGAGAGGGAAAAGGCTCTATTTTTAGGTTTATCATTCCCGTGTAATAATTCGAGGAGCACATCTGAGATGAAAGAAGAAACTATTCTAATTGTTGACGACGAGGAAAAAAACATAAAGCTCATTAAAGGCATTCTCAAATCCGAGCAGTATCAAGTTTTCGGAGCACTGAGCGGTGAAGAAGCTCTTACAATGCTTCCTGACATTTGTCCGGATTTGATCCTGCTGGATATCATGATGCCGGGAATGGATGGTTTTGAGGTATGCAGTAGGCTGAAAAAGGATGAAAAGACCAAAATGATACCGATCGTAATGGTCACTGCCCTGGATGAAAAAGAACACAGCGTACAAGCAATGAACGTTGGTGCGGATGATTTTCTCACTAAACCCGTGGATCACACTGAACTGCACGTCCGGATTAAATCACTACTGCGCATTAAGGCTTATCACGATACCTTGCTCGAGAGTTACCGGGAAATAGCTGAGAAAAATGAAAAGCTTCAGGAGCTTGAGAGAATCAAGGAAGAACTGACACACATGATTATACATGACCTGAGGACCCCGCTCATGGTAATCTCCGCCAATCTTGAATTGTTCCAGATGGATGGAGAAAACCTTTCCGAAAAACAACTCCATAAGATTGAAGTCAGTGTCAGAAATTGTGCAGAAATTAACCAGTTAATTCAAAGCCTCCTTGATACGCATAAAATGGAGGAAGGAAAACTGAATCCTGAAAAAGAGACAGTGGATCCAGCAGCATTGGCAGATGAAGTGGTTGAGCAGTTCTCAACACAGGCAGAAGCAAAGCAGATGTCACTCTCCTTTACCAAACCCAATGATATACCTTCCACCCGTCTTGATTCAAATCTCATAAAAAGAGTGCTCACCAATTTACTCACTAACGCGATTCGTCACACCCCTAAGGGCGGCACGATAGAGGTAGCTATGGATCTGGTGGAGCCTGAAAAGGAAAACATCTGCCTCAGGGTAAGAGATAACGGCAATGGCCTGGCGCCACAATATCACCAAAAAATATTTAACAAATTCGAGCAGGTATCCCTCAAACAGTCGGGAGTTATCTCTGGAGCAAGTGGTTTGGGACTTGCCTTTTGTAAAATGGCGGTTGAAGCCCACGGTGGGACTATCTGGGTAGAGAGTGAAGGAGAAGGCAAAGGCGCAACCTTTAATTTTACCCTGCCCCTGTAAAAACAGTAGTCAGACTTGAGAATTAAAATTCACCGCAGAGACGCAGAGAACGCAGAAAAAAATACAAATATCTAAAATCTAAGAAGCAGGAGACAGAATTATAAAGAAGTTGAATCGGTTGCATTTGTTGCATTGGTTCTATTGGTTAACATAATGCCGAGATTACTCAAAGAAAGGGGATGCCAAAACCAATGCAACCAATATAACTAATTTCACCAACTTAACATGATTTGTTAGTTGCTAGCGTTCAAAAAACCCGTAACACGCAACCCGCAATTCCTAGTATCATGCATCTTGCGGTCTCCATTAACGCCACATAAAGGCAATAGCCATGAAAGCACATACCATCTTAATCGTTGATGACAACAGGGAAATCCTGGAGGTTGTGGAAGCAGCTTTGTCCCAGGACTACAACATTCTGAAATCTCAAAACGCGCAAGATGCTCTGGACATACTCTCGACGCAGAAGGTTGACCTGATTATCACAGACCAGCGGATGCCCGGCATGACGGGTATAGAGTTTCTGGAAAAAACCGTTGAGTATAATCCCCGCATAGTTAAAATCCTCCTTACCGGGTATACTGACACAAAAGATTTGATGGACGCAATAAACCAGGGCAGAGTCTATAAATATATAACGAAACCTTTTAGCCCCCAGGATTTGAACCTTATTGTGAAAAGGGCTTTAGAACATTATGAGATGGAAAATGAAAATAAAAAACTTTATCAGGAATTACAAAAAGCCCATCAAAATCTGGAAAGAGATTACCAGCAGTTGCAGAAGGAAATAACTAAGAGAGAGATACATAATCAAATTATCGGAACAAGTCCAGCCATACAAAAGATCTTCAATGATATAGAACGTATTAGCACTTCTGACATCACCGCCTTGATTATCGGAGAAACCGGTACAGGAAAAGAACTGATTGCCAGAGCAATTCACAAAAGAAGTCCTCGAAAAGATAAAAAATTTGTCGTTCAGGATTGTGGCAGCATCCCTGACAGTCTACTTGAAAGCGAACTGTTTGGGCATAAAAAAGGCTCATTTACCGGTGCCGTATCTGATAAGCGGGGATTGTTGGAGATTGCTGATGGAGGAACTATCTTCCTGGATGAAATTGGTGAAACCTCTCCTGCCATGCAGATACGACTCTTACGGTTCCTGCAGGAAGGGGAGATACGGCCTGTTGGCAGTGAAACCACCAGGAAGGTTGACGTAAGAATCATTTCTGCCACCCACCGGAACCTGTTACATGCAATAAAAGAGGACTCCTTTCGATCCGATCTCTATTATCGCATCAGTACCTATCCTATTTCCATTCCCGCCCTGCGCATACGAAGAGAAGACATCCCGCTGCTCGCTGCTCACTTCCTCTCCAAGGGTAACAGGAAAAATCCAGGCGCAAACAAAAGACTCTCACGTGAAGCTATCAATCTTCTCCTCTTGTATGATTTCCCCGGCAATGTGAGAGAACTTGAAAATGAAATTGAAAGGGCGGCTGCCATGGCCCATAACAGTGATCTCATTCTGCCGGATCATCTTTCAGATCGCATTCGAGAAACCCAATATAACACCTCAGAGTTTGAAGTACCCTTTGCTAACAAAGGAGGTAAGTTAAGAGAGATGGTAGAACACCTCGAGCAGGAGGTAATTGAAAAGACCATAATCCACCACAAAGGGAATAAAACTAAAACTGCCGCAGAACTGGGGTTGAGCCGTTTAGGTCTCAGGAAAAAGATGATCCGCTATGGCCTTGAAGACAAAAACTACAGGCCAACTACACCAGTTAATCACACCATAAAGATTAAGAACCACGCCAGAAAAATACAGAACAGCTAAAAAAGTACGGATCAGAGAAAATCTGAGCCTACTCTTGAGTTACTGTCTCCCTTTCACCCCCTTCACAATCATCACTTTCACATCTTATTTTTCACCGGCAGGTGCCGAGAAAACCCCGCCTTGCCTGCCCGTTCAAATAGCGAAGCTTATTTAACGAGGGTGCGCGGGGATGAATCGGTAAAATCCAAAAATAATAAAATCCGCTAACCCACAAAACTCCAGTATCCCGGAGGAAAACTGTCTTGATACCTTCTAAACAGACATGTTTGAAATTTCGGTAGGAGCGCATTCATGCGCGATGCATTCGCGGCTTAAAGCCGCTCCTACCATCACCCTATATGAAAGAGAAATGCTTGGATTTAGTTGGGTAAGAATCTAACTTCAAGAAGTTACAGTCGTATTGGATGTCAACTGGAGAATTCCAGATAATCAGATAATAAAATTTAATTCCCGGGAAACCCTGCGCTGCCTGCCCGTTCAAATAGCGAAGCTTATTTAATTAGGGTGCGCGGGAAATATCACATAAATCACGTTAGATTGTATAAATGATAACTTAGTTTACATTAAATGTGTTAATTGAGTTATCGTATA
Source organism: uncultured bacterium (assembly GCA_938024025.1). Taxonomy (GTDB): domain Bacteria; phylum Desulfobacterota; class WTBG01; order WTBG01; family WTBG01; genus CALJBY01. The sequence continues at coordinate 16 of CALJBY010000106.1, read as the reverse complement.
TTTTTACATTATAAAT
>CALJBY010000105.1 GCA_938024025.1 uncultured bacterium | reverse complement strand
CGGGTAACCTCAATCGGGTATCCTTTCCGGTGTGAATCCGCTGTAAGGAACGCAATGGTGGGAGAATAGTGTTGGAGCGAATTGAAATGGAGGGTCACCGGTTTTCCCGCTGATGCAGCCAGGTGCGAAAGGAGTGTGCGGTAAAAACGCTCCTCTTCGCCCTGTTCGATGATGCAATCGAGATAATCACATACATCAGTACTGCCAAGGAGCATCAGCACCTGCTTATCTTCTTTTTCCTCTGCGTAGAATGGCGCCAGTCCAAAAACCTTCCCGTTTTCTTCACTCACCGTTAGTATGCGTAAGTGACGATTGTGATGCCAGGAGTTCCACCAGAGTTTTTGCCATTGCCAGGTAAGGAAAGGGGTGTTAGTGGAGCAGCACGTGAGAAGCGTATCCCACTGGTGAGCCAGCAGATCAAAAGCAGAGGAATCATGATACTCAGTAACGATAAGGTTGTTCTCACCTTTCATGATGGATTCTTTTACACGTGTATTCATTCGATTCAGTTCACTAAACGTAGTAGGAACTTGTCCGTTCTCTTTCGATCGTACTGGTGCGTCCGTGCCCCGGGTAGATTGTAGTAGTACCCGGCAGTGGAAAAAGCTTTTCTTGTATGCTCTGTAGGATTTCTCTTCTGTTTGCACCGGGAAGTTGTGTATTACCGGGACCACCGGGGAAGATGGTATCACCACTCAAGAGCTTTTGACCGGTCAGTATACATACACCCCCCGGGGTATGACCCGGGGTGTGTATAATGTGTAAGGTACAGTGGCCGCACTGGATGAGATCGCCGTCTTTCAAATAGAAATCGGGAGCACAGGGAAGTGCGGCAGCATCAGCGGCATGAATGCCCACCGGTGCCCGGGTTGCCTTTTTTATCGCTTCCAGTGCACCAATGTGATCAACGTGGCCATGGGTTATAAGAATGTATTTAATCGTGAAGCCCCTGGATGCCCGGAGAATTGTATCTGCCTCTGCTGCAGGATCAACGATGATTGCTTCTTTCGTTGCAGGAGACACCAGGAGGTAACAGTTGTTCTCGAATGATCCTACGTCCAGTGTTTTTAGTTCACATAACTCAGTTGCCATTAGACTGCCCGATAACCTCTATGAGAGAGACAGGGGAGGTGCTTCTGTACAGTTCTGTTTTAGTAGTCTAACCTAGTCGCATGAGAGATGTAACCTGTAAGAAAGATACCTTGGGTGAGCGTGATACACTTCTTGCGAGCAACGCTTCCCATAAGACTTACCATAGTTATAGGAGCGAGTCAATAATGACGATTTCGTAAAAAGCCAAGCCGGTGTACCGGTAAGTAGGCCCCCCATTCCTTCGTATTTGTGCGTTTTTCCGTCCATCTGAATCTTTTTACCGGTAGGTGGCGAGAAAGCCCTGCCTTGCCTGCCCCGTTACATACGAAGTATATTTAACGGGGGTGAATGGGCACAATTCAAAAACAATAAAATCTGCTTATCTGTAATTCTCCAGTTGACACCCAAAACGATTGTAACTTCCTGAAGTTAGGTTCTTACCCAACTAAATCCAAGCATTTCTCTTTCAGATAGGGTGATGGTAGGAGCGGCTTTAAGCCGCGAATTCATCGCGCATGAATGCGCTCCTACCGAAATTTTGAACATGTCTGGTTAGAAGGTATCAAGCCAGTTTTCATCCGGGATACGGGAGTTTTGTGGATAACCAAATAATAAAATTTAACTTCCGGGATGCCCCGCGCTGCCTGCCCGGTTACAAGCGAAGCTTATTTAACGAGGGTGCGCGGGTAGCATCACTTTTTACGGGACGAGCAATAATGTCCCGAAAATAAGCTTTAGGATGTGCGATGCGGTAAAAGCAAGAGGAGAAGCAGAAACGATCTTGTGTGTTTGCCAAAAGCGAGGAAGAGATGTGCCTGGTGAGGTGTGTCGACACTCATTTCTTCAAGGGTAGCACTTACCGTGATAAACAGCTGTGGGTAACGGTAAAGAGCATACTTCAGTAACTTCCCCGATACATCGGAATTAACGCGTACACGTACTCACCTTAGGGACTGCACCACTATTCATTTTAGCTTGAGCGTCTACCGTTTCAGTAATTTGAGGGATCTTGACTTAACCTGTTTGCTTCCCCGAACAGCTTTGCTCCTTTTTGTTTTTTTCTCATACCTGTCCATCACCAGATCGAGCCCTTCACGTATGTAGACAGCTTGAGGTACCCTGGTTATAGCTGAAAGGTTCTTGAGCCGTTCTACCTGTTCACTATCGAGATAAACACTTCGCAATGCCTTTTTACTCACGGTACATCACCCCCTTTTGCTTTTTTTACCCGGAAGAAGATTTTCATATATACGACTAGATATATTTTCACTATACCATATTTTCTTCGAAAGGGTAAGAAAAAGTGTGTCCTCGGTATCAGGTTGCCTGGAGGGCACCTGGGAAGATACTAGAGGCTTTGTAGAGAAGATAAAGCCCCTCACCGGCCAGGGTGAGGGGCTTTATGGGCTGTCTGTGATTTCACGTGTGAGGAGATTACTTGACCTGAAAATCAGGTTTCAGTCGAAAGCTGTCTCCACTTTTTTCTTCAGAATCTGAGGATTCATCGACTTCACCAACTTTGTCGATTTTGATTTTGAGCCTCACGTCATTGACACTGTCGGCATAGGCAAGGGCATTGTTATAATCTATACGACCCTCTTTGTAGAGGTTAAAAAGAGACTGGTCAAAGGTGTGCATGCCCTCTACCGTACCCTGTGCCATGGCTACCTTTAAGAGATCTATCTGGCTTTTATAAATGAGGTCTTTTATGCGGGGTGTATCAAGAAGAATTTCTGTTGCGGCAACGCGCATTCCATTAATGGCAGGAATAAGTCGCTGTGAAATGATGCCCTTCAGATTAAGGGAAAGTTGGAGCAGTATCTGTTCGTGTCGTTCATGGGGGAAGAAATTCAAAACCCGTTCCATTGCCTGGTTGGCGTTGTTGGAATGGAGGGTTGCCAGGACGAGATGTCCTGTTTCTGCAAAGGTGATAGCTGCTTCCATGGTTTCTGTATCGCGAATCTCACCAACCAGAATGACATCAGGTGCTGCACGCATTGCATTCCTGAGCGAGTTGGAAAAGGAGAGGGTATCAAGGCCCACCTCACGCTGGGAAACAATCATCTTTTTATGCCGGTGAACAAATTCAATGGGATCTTCGATGGCGATGATGTGGCCAGTATCATTTTCATTGCGGTAGTCGATCATGGCCGCCAGCGTGGTTGATTTACCGGTTCCTGTTCTTCCGACCACCAGCACCAGTCCCCGTGTGGCCATGCTAATATCTTTCAGGATTGGGGGAAGCCCCAGCTCATCAAGCGTGCTGATGTCCATCTTAATCTGACGGATGACGATAGCCGTACAATTTTTCTGCCTGAAGATGTTTACCCGGAAGCGTCCCAGCTCGGGATAGTAGAGTGCCAGATTCATCTCTAAGCTCTCTGCAAATTTAATCTTCTGCTTTTCCGTCATGATGGATGTTGCTATTTCTTCTGATTGAGCGGCTGTTACTTTCTGTTCTCCATAGGGTCTGGTTATGCCTTCCGTACGGAACATGGGAGGACTGTCAACCGTAATGTAAATATCAGAAGAATTCTGCTTCACCATTATATTTAATAGTTCTCGAATGTTCATAGAGATCTCCTGTAGATGAACTGCCCTGGGATTATTGTTTACTGAGTGGTTTTGGACATATCTGCCAGAATTGCTTGAGCCTCTTCAGGCCTGATCAGCCTTCTTTCCAGAAGATGTTTGATCGCCATCTCCATGGTTTGCATACCATAACTCTGACTCGTCTGGAGCGTGGAGACGATTTGGGCGGTCTTTGATTCGCGAATAAGATTCTTGATAGCTGAGGTACAGATCATAATCTCAATAGCCGGGATTCTCCCCGGACCGTCCGCACGTTTTAGCAGGGTCTGGGAGAGCACAGCATAGAGCGTTTCTGATAACATTGTTCGCGTTTGAGCCTGCTGATCAGCGGGAAAGACATCCACGATACGGTCTATTGTCTTGGGTGCACTGTTGGTATGGAGCGTAGCAAAGACGAGATGCCCCGTTTCAGCGGCAGTTAAGGCCAGGGAAATGGTTTCCAGATCGCGCATCTCACCCACGAGAATGACGTCGGGATCTTCCCGCAAAGCACTTCTCAGGGCATTTGCGAAACTGTGGGTGTGCTCACCGATTTCTCTTTGATTGATCAGACATTTCTTTGACTCGTGAAGGAACTCTATGGGGTCTTCTATGGTGATAATGTGTTTGCTGGCGGAGACATTTATTGCATCTACCATAGTTGCCAGTGTTGTCGATTTCCCGCACCCGGTGGGGCCGGTAACCAGAACAAGCCCCTTTTCAACCTTCGTGAGGGATTTGCATATTTTGGGAAGTCCCAGCTCTTCGAAGCTCTTCACCACGTTGGGAATGGTTCTTAATACTGCTGCCTCTCCTCGGCTTTGCATAAAAACGTTAACCCTGAATCGTCCATACTCGCCAAGGGCAATGGAAAAGTCAAGCTCACGATGCTCCTCAAATATTTTCCGCTGTTGATCATTAAGAATATCATAGATCATGGTGTGTACTTCCTCATCGTTTAAGGGCTCCATGTCTATTCTTCTTATGTCACCATGGATTCTGAACATAGGTGACTCACCGGCACTGATGTGTAAATCAGATGCATTACTTTTGATTGCGAACTTAAGCAGTTCGGTCATATCGACTATTTTTTCTTGAACAGCTTCCATAGGTCATGCTCCCTGTGCTTGTGTTAAACCATGCTTTTCATGGGGGTGTTTTTTCTACTCCCCTCTTATCGGTAGGAATTATTATTTCTTCATTTTTTTTTGAGGAAAAGTGAAAAAAGTTTTCGCGCAGGAAAACCAAGCCTTAGCGGGTTATGAGGGTATATTAGACTATTTTTTTATCCACAAAACTCCCGTATCCCGGATGGAAACTGGCTTGATACTTTCTAACCAGACATGTTTGAAATTTCGGTAGGAGCGCATTCATGCGCGATGCATTCGCGGCTTAAAGCCGCTCCTACCATCACCCTATCTGAAAGAGAACTGCATGGGGCAGGGGTTTCAGATTATTGATTGCGGACAAAAAAACTGGAGTGGGGGAGTGTTGCGATTGCCGATTTTAGAATGCGGATTGTGGAATGTAAAAAACCAGTACTCCAGTTCTCCATCACTCCGGTTTTTCTCTTGTGTCTGACTCCTGACTTCTTTTTTTGTTATTTCTCTGCGTTCTCTGCGCACTCAGCGGTGCAATTTTTCTGCGGTTCTGTTTTGACACTACTTCTTGAGGAGGAGGGCGGGGTTAGCCAAGCAGTTTGCGGAGAGCTTTTAGCTCCGCCTTAATTTCTTTCAAAATCTTCTTCTGGTCTTTTTTCACCGTAAAGTCCAAGGCAAGCTGTTTTTTGTTCTCAGATTTTACTGACTGCAGCCTTTTCCGAGCACCTGCAATCGTGAACTTCTCCTCATAGAGAATTTTCTTAATCTCTAAGATCAGCTCTACATCTTTTCTTCGGTATATCCTCTGTTTCGATTGGGTCCTTGAAGGCTTGATGGCTTTGAATTCTGATTCCCAGTACCGTAAGACATAAGGCTCTACCCCGGTAATGGTGCTCACTTCACCTATTTTGAAATAGAGCTTGTTGGGAATGGTGTTTTTTGCGAGATTTTTTTTAGCCATAAGCTTGCTTGTACACCATGCCGTAGGTTCACGGTATGTAAGACTGCTGCCCTATGGTTGCTTTGTCGCTCGTGCTCTCAGGGGCACTAGCGCACACAGTGAAAAAAGCTATTATTTGCTTAAAGCCTTTTTTAAAACAGGGCTCGCTTTAAAGGTAAGTACTTTCCTGGCAGAAATTTCAATTTCACTTCCCGTTTGAGGATTTCTACCCCTGCGAGTTCTCTTTTGACGCACAACGAAATTACCGAACCGGGAGATTTTTACCTTCTCCCCTGTTTCTAGTGTCGATTTAATCGTTTCAAATACCAACTCCACAATGGTGTTGGCCTCCTTTTTTGACAAGCCAACTTTTTCATAGACACTCTCGATAATATCTGCTTTTGTCATGCCCCATTCCTCCTTTAGCGTATAGTGATAAGAAAATTATTCCCTAAGCTGTGCTCCCAATTCCTGATAAAGGTTTTTGATAAGGTCTTCGTGAAGTGCATTCACTTCTCTATCAGTAAGGGTGTGCTCATACGATTGATACTTGAATCGATACGCTATACTTTTTTTACCCGCAGCAACAGAAGTTCCTTTATAGTAGTCGAAAATTGTAATTTCTTCAATATATTTATTTTTAAATCTATAGAGTACATCATATACCGCCTGGACGGTGATCGTATCATCGACAAGCAGGGCGATATCCCGGTAAACGGGAGGATACTTTGGTAATGATCGAAATAGCTTTTGTTCCGAAAAGCGGGAAAGGAGGCATGAGAGGGACATTTCAAAGATAAATGCCTTCTGGGGAAGCTGGAAATTGTCTGCTACCCGGGGATGTAGTTCTCCTACACTCCCTGCCTTTTCACCGTTCAGCATAAGATCAAGCGCCGTTCCTGAACTGAGGAAAGCACTCTCCTCGGATGGTGTGAATGAAAAGTCCGTGATAGAAAGTGCGTGAAGAATGCTTTCCACACAGCCTTTACTGTCGTAAAAATCTGCATCCCTTTTTTCGCTATGCCATGATTCCTCCTGGTATAAACCGGTGGCAACGGCTGCTACCATTTTCACTTCTCGTGGAAGTTTTTCCTGGGGCTGTGTCAGGAAGACGGGCCCCACTTCAAATAGTTTCAGGTTGACGTTATTCTGGAAAATATTTTTTCTCAGTGTGGTAAGAAGGCCGGGAATAAGGGACGTCCTCATAATAGACTGGTCTTCGCTGAGTGGATTGAGCAGGGTAAGCTGTTGCATGCGATAATCATGGGCAGGAAGGTTTAAGCGGTTTGCATCGCCGGGAGAAATAAAACTGTAGGTGATTACTTCATGGTAGCCGTGCTGAACTAAGGTTTCTGCTGCTTTTTTATCAAGGAGTCGAGCGTTGTCTTTTGCGGGGGGAGAGCTGCAGGCACGGGGCAGGGAAGCGGGAATGTTATCATAGCCGAAAAGTCGTGCAATTTCCTCGATGAGGTCAATGCTCTCTTGACTATCTACCCGGAAAGAAGGTGGTACCACCCTGAGGATGTCTTCATCGGTATCCTCAACCGTAAACGCCAAGTCTTGCAGGATGTTTGTAATCGCACTTTTGGTGAGGGAAGTGCCCAGTATGCGGTTTGTTCTTGCCGTGCTGAGGGTGATGGCTGGAGGTTCCGGGAGGGGGTGAGGATAGGTGTCGATGAAACCCGGATTGATCTCACCGCCAGCAAGCTCGGCAATGAGCTGAGCAGCACGGTTAAGGGCACGGGTCACCCCTTCCGGATCAACTCCCTTTTCAAAGCGATGGGACGATTCTGTGCGTATCCCCGTTTTCTTTGCTGTCCTGAGGATTCCTGAAGCAGTAAAATAGGCGCTTTCCAGAAGGACCGTTTTCGTCTGCGTTGACACTTCGGTATTGAGGCCGCCCATGATGCCCGCAAGTGCAATGGGCTTCGATCCGTCACAGATCATTAAGGCATCTTGAGGCAGGGTTCTTTCATTGCCGTCAAGGGTAGTAAAGGATTCGCCGGGAGTCGCTCGTTTAACCACTATCTTCTGCTGATCAAGCAGTGCCAGGTCGAATGCATGGAGGGGGTGGCCCATTTCCAGGAGTACATAGTTGGTTGTATCCACTACGTTATTGATTGCCCTCATGCCGCACGATTCCAGCCGCTTTCTCATCCACAAGGGAGAGGGACCTATGGTGACGCGGGATATGATTCGTGCACAGTAGCGGGGACAGAGATCCGGATCTTCAATGGTTACGGAGGTGAGCGCGGCAGTCGTATCTCCTTTTTC
>CALJBY010000104.1 GCA_938024025.1 uncultured bacterium | reverse complement strand
AATTCCTGATCATCTAGATGCACTCATGGGGAATAAAGTAATTACGGGGCAAATTATGATTGGTGGTATTGGAATACCAGAATTACTGATAGGAGCAATTATTGCTTTACTTGTCTTTGGTTCAGATAAACTTCCAAAAATTGCAGAGGGATTGGGAAAAGCAATTAGGGATTTTAGAAGCTTTGCTAATGGACTTGACGAGAACGATGTAACTCCTAAGGAAAACAAAGAAGAGGTGGGAGATGTGAAGAAGAAAGTTGAATGAGTGACGTTCAAATTGATTATCAATCAAGAGAGAGGAGGATGTAAGACGACCTAATGCGAACGATAATCTCTTCCAGGTCAAAAAAGACACTATAACAAAATGTAATTTAAAAACACAAGGAGACCACAATGAATATTTACGTAGGTAATTTGTCAACTGAGGTTAACCAGGAAGATTTGCAACTAACGTTTGAAGCTTTTGGTCAGGTTTCATCAGCTAAAGTAATAATGGATAAATATAGTGGAAGATCCAAGGGGTTCGGTTTTGTTGAAATGCCCGTTGGATCAGAAGCACAATCCGCTATGAACAGTTTAAACGGGAAGGAATTAAAGGGACAAACACTTAATGTTAACGAAGCCCGTCCACAGAAGAAGAGTGGAAAGGGGGGCTACGGAAGATATTAAAATCAGCAATGACAATCTAAGCTTCCTATCAATTTAACCCTTTAAGAATGAAATTATAGACAACACATTGCAAAGGAGGCCAATTATGGCAAAGAGTGATTTAAAGAAACAGGTAGTTGAATTGATCAATTCTAACAGGTATTCTAAACTCATTACCTTCGGACTTGATGGCGCACCCCACGGACGGATAATGACCAACCTTCCCCTTGGCAAAGATATGGTTATCTGGTTTGCTACAGGATTAAGTACCAACAAAATAAAAGATATCAAAAAAAATCCCACCGTGAGTGTGTTTATCGATGATCCCAATGATCAGACAAACGCATCCATTATCGGGAAAGCAGAGATTGTTACAGATAACCGGCTCCGTAAAAATTTTTGGCAGGAACCATTCGGTTTCTTCTTTCCAGGGGGCCCTTCTGATCCCGACTATTGTTTGCTCAAGATTACCCCAAGAAAGGTGGAGTACCTCAATCCCGGGCCGCGGTTTCATCAAAACCGCACCCGTATCATCGTTAATCTGTAATTTTTAACACAGGAGGTGGCTATCAAAAAATAAGTTTATTGCAAAACATTAAAAAAGTTTATGACGTCATAATGCTAACCCTTAATAAGGAGAAAAAAATGAAACGATCATATTTATTGCGGTCAGCTATAGTTGCAACTTTTATTGTTACATTGATCACGGGAGGATTGGTTCACTCATCCCATGCAGGAGACCAGAAAGATATCGTTGACACTGCGGTTGCTGCTGGTTCATTTAACACCCTCGCGGCTGCATTGAAGGCAGCGGATTTAATAGAAACGCTAAAAGGAACAGGACCCTTTACCGTCTTTGCCCCTACTGATGAGGCATTTGCAAAGTTGCCGGCCGGAACACTCGATGATTTATTAAAACCGGAAAACAAGGCAAAGCTGAAAGGTATTCTCACCTACCACGTGGTTTCTGGTAAGGTGATGGCTGCTGATGTAGTTAAGTTGAAATCAGCAAAAACAGTGAATGGCCAAAATCTAACTATTGTGGTTAAAGACGGTACGGTCATGGTAGACAACGCTAAGGTTACTAAAACAGACATCATGTGTACCAACGGCGTTATTCATGTTATTGACGCGGTAGTGTTACCCAAGTAAAGGCATATAGTATTGTGCGGTTGGATTCATTAAAGACATTGCATCAACGGTTAAATACCCTCTGCATGATATCAATCGGTAATGGTAGTTGAATATTAAAAAAGTATTACAGGAGGTCACGGCAATGCAGCCTGATGACAATCTTCTAACCATCGCTTATTGTGAGTGCAAGGAGCATTAGAGATGGAAGGTGAAAATACAGCATTCCCCAACCTCCCAAAGACCCTGTTAGGATTAAGTGAATTGGCGGGGAACCTCTGGTGGAGCTGGCACCCGGAAGCCCGGATGCTCTTTAAGATGCTCGATCGCCAAGCATGGAAAGACAGTGGGCATAATCCAGTTAAGATGTTAAAGGATATTCCCAAGGAGATAGTGCAGGGATCTGCAACTGATGCCGGCTATCTCCAGCAGTATGATGATGTGTTGGCTCGTTTTAGGAAGGAAAGAGAAGAAAAAAGCTGTTTATTGACAGAGGCTAGTTGTGACCAAAATACCTATGCGGTTGCTTATTTTTGTGCAGAGTACGGTTTGCACCATTCAATCCCCTTCTACGCAGGTGGTTTGGGTTTTCTGGCAAGTGACTTCATTAAGGAGTGTAGTGATCTCAAGGTTCCTTTAGTTGCGGTTGGTTTTATGTATTCCGAGGGATATTTTCGCCAGCGAATCCGAGAAGACGGATGGCAGGAAGGCATAGATGAAATGCTTGACCTGGATTCGGCCTCCATTACGAGAGTTATGGGAAACGATGGGAAACAGGTTGTGGTAAAAGTTCCCCTTGTTGATCCTCCTATCTATGTCGCAGTTTGGCAAATAACCGTTGGTCATGTCCCCCTCTATCTCATGGATACAGCTATAGAGATCAACAGCCCATGGAATAGAGGGATATCCGCGCATCTTTACACCGGTGATATAGAGCAACGGTTGCGTCAAGAGGTTGTCTTGGGGCTCGGTGGACAAGAGGTGTTGAGAACACTGGGCATCAAGTATTTTCTTTTACATCTCAATGAAGGCCATCCTGCTTTTGCACTGCTGGAACGAATCAGAGAAAAAGTGGATCAGGGAGTGAGTTACGAGGAAGCTATCCAACAGGTGCAAACCACCTCTGTCTTTACCACGCACACACCGGTGCCAGCAGGTCATGATGTTTTCCCGTTTCACTTAATGGAAAAGTACTTCAGCTCCTACTGGCCGGCACTTACATTAGATCATGATTCCTTTCTTCAACTTGGCATTCATCCGGAAGAACCCCATGCGGGTTTTAATATGACCGCTTTTGCCATGAAAATGTCAAATTATCGTAATGCTGTAAGCAACCGACACGGGGTTGTTGCCCGACGGATGTGGCAGAGTCTCTGGCCGGAATTGAAAGAGGAAAGTATTCCAATTGATCATGTAACCAATGGAGTCCATATACCAACCTGGATAGAACCAAAACTGGCACTGCTTTTTAACAAGTATCTTGGTTCTCGTTGGTTAGCTGAACATGACAACCCTGCTCTTTGGAAGCTGGTTGATATGATTCCCGATGAGGAATTATGGAAGACTCACTACTGGCTCAAAATCAAGTTAATCGACGCAATTCGTGAGCGTACTCGCCAGCGCTGGGTAAATGATCGCACTAGCCCGACCCTGGTAGTAACGGGAGGTACTTTGTTAGACCCATCACTTTTAACCATAGGTTTTGCCCGGCGTTTCGCAACGTATAAAAGGGCAGATCTTGTTTTTTATGATAGTGACCGTTTGAAAAAACTGCTCAATGACCGCTGGCGTCCTATCCAGTTTATTTTTGCTGGCAAGGCTCATCCTGCAGATGATCCGGGGAAAAGAATTCTCCAGAGGATATTTAAAATCGCCTGTGATCAACAAATGGGAGGACGTATTGCCTTTGTCGAAGATTACGGAGAACAATTTGCTCAGTATATGGTTCACGGAGTCGATGTTTGGCTTAACAACCCTTTACCCCCGTTGGAAGCCAGTGGGACGAGTGGAATGAAGGCTGCTATCAATGGAGTACTGAACCTGAGCATCACGGATGGATGGTGGGCAGAAGGATTTAATGGGAAAAATGGCTGGGCATTTGGTCAGGAGGGGACACAGGATAGGAGTGATCAAGCAGATGCAGCGGAGCTCTATGAAATTCTCGAACAGGAAATTATACCTCTTTATTACACGATGTTAACTGAGGGGATTCCTTACGGGTGGGTTAAAATGATGAAGGAGTCAATAAAGAGTGTTGGTTCCCGGTTTTCTGCAAGGCGGATGGTCAGGGAGTATATGGAGAAATTTTATATGCCTTCATTAAACAAACAAAAGCTTTAATTCTTAACCAACTCCTTATTTTCATAAAGGTTGAATAAAGATGCTGCAGTAATTTCACTTTTTCT
>CALJBY010000103.1 GCA_938024025.1 uncultured bacterium | reverse complement strand
TTCTGCTTCCCGGGCCAGTTTTGCTTCCTGCAGGTTGGTCATCCCGATGACGTCAACATTCCAGCTTCGGTATATGGTGGATTCTGCCTTGGTAGAAAACTGGGGCCCCTCTATGCACAGGTATGTCCCACCGAGATGTACCGGGAACCCCAGTTCTTGTATGGTTGTGTGGATTGTAGCACTCAATTGCGGGCAGATAGGCTGGGAGAAAGGGACATGGGCTGCAATACCATTACCGAAGAAGGTATCCGTCCTGTTCCGTGTTCTATCAAAAAATTGATCCGGTAATACCATGTGCAGCGGCTCAATCGCCTCTTTCATGCTCCCCACTGCACTGACCGATATGATCGATTCAACACCAAGCTTTTTAAATCCGTAGATGTTTGCCCTGAAATTGAGCTCGTGGGGTAAGAGCCTGTGCCCGGTGCCGTGCCGGGGAAGAAAGGCAACCGGAACCCCATCCAGTTCACCTGTCAGGTAGCTGTCAGAAGGTTCGCCAAAGGGTGTTTGTACGGTAACCGTTTCTGTTTTTTTTAATCCTTCCATCTGATACAGTCCGGTGCCACCAATAATACCTACTTTCATAGAAGACATGACCTATCTCCACTTAAAAAGGATACTCTGTTTATCTGCATATCCCCGATCGTGCTGTACGACACTTACTGTTCTGCTGTTTCAGTATCTCCAGAGCAGGGCTTAAGATTCATGCCGTGGATGGAACAAATGGGTATTTCACCAATGAGGAGATATTTGCCGCCGTTCGGACACTGAGAAGCCTTGGGGGAAGGAATATAGGGTTTCAATTGAGCAATGTTAATTGACGTTTGATCTTCCAGGGTAAGGACGGCAGCCGGCTCCTTTTTCCTGAGCAGGGAAAGGGCGTGCTTTATCTGGCAAAGATGAGCCAGACAGAGTTCTTTCCAATACTCTTTTCTAAAACCATTTCCCTGAAAATCGCTCAGCACGGTCTTGGTTTCATTAAGGCCCTCATAGATAAGGTAGGAACTCATGGTGGCTTGTGTGACAGCATCAACAAAAGGATCAAAGGGGATATCTTTAAAGAGGTCTTTTCCCGCAGTGCGTGATTGTATCTTTTCAATATCGTTTTCGTCCAAAACTACATTTCCATATTTGGTTATATGGATGGGATGAAAGGATACAAGACGTCCGTTCTGGCCGAAAATAAAGTAGAAGTGAATGTCGTGACATACATCGCAGATGCTGTATTTACTTACTACCCTGCCGATAAGTAGTGCCTCGTTACCGTGCTCTTCGGCGAATCCCAGATAAACTGTTTCACCGTTTTCCAGCTCTTGAAATGCAACCCGTTCGATTGAACTGTTTGCTTCCTTCATGGAGTGCTGCATCCGTTCCAGCAGCTCTTCCGCTGTGAGGTTTGGTTTGAGCTGTGTAACCTTCCCCTGCAACAATTCTCCAGCTCTGGCAGGGGTTAAAGCGTCAGCCCGATACACTATCCGCCCTGAGTCATTAACCAGGCAGACAAGAGGATTTTCGGCAACTTCAAAAATACTTTTAAGTGCTCCTGCGGTATCATCAATTAAGTACAGAGTAGATGTTTTTTCTAAAAGCTCTCGTTCTTGTGCTGGGAAAACCTGTTCAAGAAAACCGGTGATGACGATTGCCAGGTTTTCTTCGGCAATGAGGGAAAGGAGTACTTTCATCTGGGTGGTCGTGTTCCGCATATCATTCTCAAGGGGGGATGTATTCGCGGAGGGGAAGTATATGAGGATTCTCTTTTGTTCAAAGGATTTTGTTGGATAGTGTTTCTCAAGGGCTTTAAGAAAAAGCCGGGGAACCCTGTAGCCAGGTTGTACTCCTTCCAGATCACTCTTAAACAATTCTTTAATTTTTAGCAGATACGTTTCTGCTGATGAGACAGCTCCTCTATGGTGATAGAGTATATACCACATTCCGGAAGGATCTTTGCGGAGAAAATATGTTTGAGGAGTTCCCTTGGGATTGCCGAGACAGTCAAATACCTCTTTTGTGGGATCGGCTATAATGGGGTACTGTGGTTTGAAACTTTTTTGAAACTTGACTATCTCTTGGGCATTATTGCCAACGGTGATGCCCAAGATAGAAATTTTAGATCGCAAGATTGTATCAGCATGTACTTTATCCCACAGTTCATTAAAGACAGGTACCTGTAATTGGCAGGTGTGACAGTAGATATTCAAAAATTCAATAATGATAATTTCAGAGGTGAACTGTTGAAGGGAGATTGTTTTTTCTGGTGGTAACTGGAGCGCCGCTAATTCTTTCTGGCTAAGATTATTTTTGAGATTAAAGGGGGGAAAGGGGTCGCCCACTTTGACTGGTCCACATTCCTGGGGCCAACATACATGAGCAAGCAACAAAAGCATGAACGGGATCGTACCAAACGTAAAGAGCTTTTTCGTCATCTTGAGACCGGTCAATGCTCCCCTAAGGGGTTAAGGGTTTGTCTTTAAAAACCCTTATAAATTAACGTGAATTCAATAAGATGTCAAATGTAAAACGAGAAAAACTTTGGAGATACAAGGAAGTGCAGGTAATCCAGTAGTATATTAGGGAAAGAGAGTACCCTTTATTTGCTCTAAAGTTTTTACTTTTTTTATCGATAAGAATGTTTAAAGATGGAAGTGTTTAATCTATAGATTAGAGCAGGGATGTACCTAATACCCTGACGAGTAGCTACTAACTGCCTAAATGAGTAGTGGTTTTTTTGGTAGGGTTGGTTGGGTGTACTGGCTAACAAAGGAGTGGTAAAGATGGTCTTAGCAGGTAAGCACATAGCACGTATCGGGCTTCTTCTCATACTCTCTCTTGGATTACTGGTAAGAACGGTTTCTGCATGGGAGATGGATGTCTTACAGAAAACGCTCAAGGAGAAAGGTGCCACATGGGTGGCTGGGGAGACTTCCCTTTCACACCTTACCCGGGAAGAGTTCAAGCAGATGCTCGGATTTCAACCCACTCTGCATGTTGGACCTGCCTCGCAGCTTCCAGAGAAACCAAAGAGCGCAGTACTGTATACGCTCCCTTCTTCGATCGATTGGCGCAGTAATAATGGAGGGAACTGGATTAGCCCCGTAAAAGAACAGCAGGAGTGTGGTGCCTGCTATGCCTTTGCGCCCCTTGCAGCACTGGAAACCCTCATTAAGTTTGATCAGAATGACCCTCTTTTCGATAGTGATCTCTCGGAACAGTATCTCGTCTCCTGTGGACCGTGGGGGAACAGAAATGGCCATGACTATGGTGGTTGTCTCGGCAACTATTCCGATTACGTTGCTGATTTCCTGATGGATGTTGGTGTTCCTGATGAGGACTGCTTTCCCTATGATGAAAACCAACTAACAGGCATTGAACCGCTCTGCGATGGTGCCTGTAGTGACTGGATGTCCAGGGTGAGCACCATTACAGACTGGTTCTATATAGCTCCCCAGGCAACGTTTTATCTCCCCCATCCTGATGCAATTAAGGCAGTGCTTGTCAATAAACCGGTACCCTGCGGTATGCAAATCTATGAAGACTTTAAAAATTATGTTGGTGGGGTCTATGAGCCTTTGACTGGTCAGGAGAATTTAGGGGGCCATCTTGTATGTATTGTTGGTTATGATGACAGCCAGTCCTGCTGGATTGTTAAAAACAGCTGGGGTACCCATTGGGGTGAAAATGGTTTTTTCAGAATCAGCTATAACGAGACTGCCATCAATACGCTCACCCTGTTTGGGATTGAAGCCCTCGATATGCAGTATGGAGATGCAGGTACAACCTCTACCACTACAACCACGGGACCGGCTACCAGCACTACAACCACAGGACCGGCTACCAGCACTACAACCACGGGACCGGCTACCAGTTCTACAACAAGCATTGGATCGGGTACTATGCCCAATGTAGTACCGTGTGCCCCCCTTGGATGGACATATCCTATAGTTCCGGCATCTGAGCAGGGTACTACTGTGTTCAATCTGAGCGGCGACGTTCTGTACCCCACTCCCCAAAAGACCTATATCGATTTTGCGCTCTGTAATGAGAGTGATATTGCGGTCACGGAACCATTCAACGTTTCCTTCTATATTGATGATGTCGAAATGTTTACGGTAACGGTAGACGATGATCTTGGTGGCAACTCCTCTAGGGTCTGGCTGGATCAACCGTTCAGCCTTTCTCGGGGGCAGCACATACTCAGACTGGTGGTTGATGTCCATGATGAAGTGATTGAAGAAAGTGAGGAAGATAACAGCTTTGCAATAGGTTTTAGGTGGGACAGTGCAGTATGGCCGAAACTGTACGGGAACATGCTGGGTGATAGTCCTGCAGAGAACATCCGCCTGCTGAGGAATTTTAGAGATACGGTTTTGATCACTAGTCCGACGGGGAAGCGTTATGTAGAGGTGCTCTACAAAAACTCTCTTGAGATTGCCCTGCTCCTTTTAAACGATGGGGAGTTACGGGTACGAACGGCCCGTGTTATAGAAGACGTACTTCCCCATCTACCACTCATGGTACAGGGTAGGGAGGTGGTTGTCTCTTCCCATACAATTGCTGCTTTTGAAGCGCTCTTGGACAGCTTTGCAGCAAAGGCACAGCCAGGGATGAAGGCAGCTCTGAGAAGAGTAAAAAATGGTGTGCATGAAAGAGATATTTTTGATGAACTGGGAATTTCTGTCAGGTAAGGATTGCTTTGATGTCTGAGCGTTTCCTGGTTATGGGATAGGGAGGGATACTCTTAAGGAATTGCTGTCCATAGCTTCTGCTAGAGATCCTCTTGTCGAGAATAGAGAGCACACCACGATCTTCTCTGTTTCTGATGAGCCGTCCCAAACCCTGTTTCAGGGAGATGATGGCCGAAGGGATTTGATAGGAAAAAAAGGCATTGCCTCCCTGCGCAGTAATGTATTCAATCCTGGCCTCAACCATCGGTTCAGTCGGTGGATCGAAGGGTAACTTGTCAATAATGACACAGCTTAAAGCCTCTCCTTGAACATCTACCCCTTCCCAGAAGCTGCTGGTGGCAAAGAGCACCGAGTTAATATTTTCTTTAAAGTGTCTGAGAAGAACCGAGCGTGGTTTTTCTCCTTGCAGGAGAAGGGTAAACGGGAGCCTGTCTTGCAGGTGATGATATATCTCTGTCATGTTCCTGTAACTGGTGAAGAGCACGAAAGCCCTGCCGCACGTCACCTCAAGAATATCTTCTATTTCACCTGCAGCCCTAAGCGTAAACGCTTTATCATCAGGTGCAGGAAGGTTGTGAGGCAGATAGAGGATAGCCTGCTTTGTATAGTCAAAGTGTGAATCAAGTATCAGTTCTTCAATGTCATTATTCTGCCCGAGGCCTAACCGGTTTTTGAAGTAGGAGAAGTTCCGGTCAGTTGAGAGGGTAGCAGAGGTGAAGATAAGGGTGTCTTTATGCTCAAAGAGCCCTTGGTTGAGTATACTTCCCACGTCTATTGGAGAGGCTTTAAGAAAAATGCCTTTTCCCTTTACTTCACACCAATAAACATAGGCAGGGTCTTTTCCCTCTACAATAAAGGTAAGATGCTGGTATATCTCCCGGGCCCTTCTGCTTAAAGCTTCAGTTGCCTCCGTTTTGGAAGAGAGCGTATCAAGCTTACTGTAGAGCGCCATGAGGTTGTTTAAAAGGGAGGTAAGGGCGGTTACCACTTCTGATGTAAGGTGGTCCTGCCGCAGACGGTAGCGGGCCTGTGGAGAGATAAAGTGTTGGAAAAAAAGAGTACATCCTGATTGTAATCTATCGAGAAGAGGATCAAACGGCTTTAATGTGAATCCCGATTGCTTGAGTTCCCTGAGTGTATCTCTTACCAGCTCATCAAGACGGTAGTTACTAACGGTCATGCCAAAGTAGTGGGTAGCAATTTCTTCAATTTGATGTGATTCGTCGAAAACAACGGCATCATGATTCGGAATCACTTCTCCGTAACCGGTTGCTTTAAGCATCAGGTCGGCAAAGAAGAGGTGGTGATTTACAATAATGATATCCGATTGCTGTGCCTTCTGTTTTAACAGGGTTAAGAAGCACTCCTTGAAATGGTGGCACTTTTGGCCCAAACAATAGTTGGCATCTGAACAGATTTCACTCCAGATAGAGTAGTCATCGGGGATGTCCTCAAGTTCCGAGCGATCCCCGGTTAGTGTTGTATGAACCCAGTGGGAAATAGTCTCAAAATGTGAAATCTCAGAGCGAAACGAGAAGGTGGGCTGGGATTTAAAGCGCTCAAATCTATTGAGACAGAGATAGTTCGTGCGGCCTTTCATGTATACCGCACGAAAGGGGAGGGGCAGAATGGTGTGGAGGAGAGGGATATCATTGTAATAGATCTGTTCCTGGAGATTTTTGGTGCCCGTTGAAATGATGACCTTTTTTTTGCTGAGAATAGCGGGGATGAGGTAGGCAAGTGTTTTACCTATTCCGGTGCCTGCTTCAACGATCAGGTAGCGTTCTTCGTTCAGGGCATTTGCAACCAGATTGGCCATCCTGAACTGCTCTTCCCTATATTCAAAGTGATCGAGGTGTTGTGAGAGCAGTCCTGTGTGTCCAAAAATAGTGTCCATTGATGCATCCATACAGGGGTTCATACGCTTGATTCAAAATAAGCCGAAGATGTCCCTCACCCCAACCCTCTCCCAAAGGGAGAGGGAGTTTTGCTCACCCTTAACTTCCTCCTTCCCGCTTTTTCCTTTCCCCTCCCCGCTGGGGAGGGGATTAAGGGGAGGGGTGAGTGAGGACATTATAGGGGATGAGGAAACATAATGTTACCCATTATAGAGGTGAGAGAGAAGAAAGCAAGACTAAAAAACACTTGCTCCTCAATAGCAGTTTTGCTACTATCAACAGTAATGGTTGAGGAAGGAGCACAGAACCTTGTCGTCTGAACTTTGGCTTTTTATGGGAGTATCAACCTTGTATGGTGAAACGGCATAAGCGGGAAAGTTCAATGAAAATTGATGCCCTGTGGGGATCACGGCTTGAAAAACGTCCAGCTGAGGGTTTGCTTGCATTTACTGCTGGTCGTGATATGCGGCACACCCAACCCTATGATGAACGTTTGATTCCCTATGATCTCTGGGGGAGTAAGGCGCATGCTATTATGCTGTGGAAGCAAAAGATGATTTCCAAAAAGGATGTGCGCACCATTGTGAAAGGGCTTGATGAGATTGAATCCTCCTACCGCAAAGGGAAATTCAAAATAGATCCCACCAGAGAAGATGTGCACAGTATGATTGAGAGCTATCTGATTGAACACTATGGCATGGAATCAGCAGGAAAACTTCATACCGGTCGCAGCAGGAATGATCAGGTGGCAGTGGATATGAGGCTTTATTTGAGAGCGGAGATGTTGCACTGTGGCGTCCTCTTAATAAACCTGATAGATACCCTGACAGGCGTTGCAAAAGAACATCTGGATACTATTATGCCTGGTTATACACACCACCAGCCTGCCATGATTACTTCCTGGGGACATCTCCTTTTTTCCTATGCCCTCTCCCTGGAAAGGGATGTTAAGCGATTAGTCAACTGGTATACGCTCTTCAATTACAATCCCCTGGGCGGTGCTGCCGGCTATGGTACACGGCTTCCACTGGACAGGGATTTGACCGCCCGATTGCTGGGGTTTGACGGTGTCCATGAGAGTTCTCTTGATCCTTCACAGAATCGATGGGAGCCTGAGACGGAGCTGTGCTACGGTATTGTGGTTATGATGAACCACCTGAGCACCATAGCGCAGACACTCATCGTGTTGAGCACCTCTGAGTTTGCCATGGTACAGTTGGATGATGCCTACTGCACGGGAAGCTCCCTGATGCCTCAGAAAAAAAATCCCGATCCCCTGGAGGTGATAAAGGGTAAAGCAGCTTATGCGCAGGGCATGGTGGTGGCACTCCTCTCCATGGGTAAATCATTATTCACCGGCTATAACAGGGATTCCCAGTGGAGCAAGTATCCTGTTATGGATGTTATTGAGGAATGTAAACCTGCCCTTACGGTTATGGGAGAGATTATCGCTTCACTCAGCTTTAATAAAGAGGTGGCCCTGCGATGTTGTGAACGGGCCTTCATTACCGCTACTGACGTGGTGGAATGGCTGGTTCAAAAACACTCTCTTCCCTTTAGAGAGGCAAAAGTGTCGGTGGAAAAGGCTGTGGTGTATTCAGAAAAGGAGGGGAGCGAAAAGATTACCTTCAAAGCCCTTAAACGTGCTTTCAGTGAGATGAAGATTACCGTAAACTGTAGGGAGAAAGAACTCATGTCGTGCCAGATGCCGGAACGGGTGATACAAGCACGAAAGGCACGCGGTGGCCCCTCTCCCGAGGCAGTGCGGACTGAAATGAAACAATTTCAACAAACAATAAAACACCATAAAGCATGGTTGAAGAAAAAAATAGATCATGCAGAACAAGCGAAGACAGAAGTTGCCAGGATCATTACGTCTTTCCGCTGACTTTTTCGTTGCCCTGTCTTGTTTTCATGAAAAAATGGGAGGAAATATAAAACCACAGAGCGCACAGAGGGGTTAGCCGGTTGGCCCGTCAGGTTTTGCATGTAGGATTGAAGTGTTGGAGTACTGGAGTGATGGGTTTTTTTCTTGCCGTCATTTGTCATTGGTCACTGGTCATTCGTTTTTTTTAGCCAATGGCTAATGACAATTGACTAATGTCAACAACTTCTTTCGCATGATTCTTAATAAGTCAATATTTCAGGAACGTCCCCTAGGTATCATTTATGTGCTAGTGTTTCTTCGTGTTCTTCGTGGTTAAAGTTTTTAATTTTAGGCATTTGAATCTGTGGTTCGGTTTTGACAATACTCTATTTTATAAAGGAGATTCGCCATGTCAGCACATCACGCAACCTATCCCCCTGATTTTGAGAAAGCTCTTGCACAGGGGAGACCACCAAATGTGGTAAAGCTTTTTCCTCACTCGAAAGCATTACTGGTGAGCGGGAAGGCTGTTGACAGGGCCATGATGGCCAAGGGCAAAGCTATGACCATGGCTGCCAATGGACGCAACACATTTGTGATCCGCGGAGCGCTGCAAGCAGCGCAGAGAGCACAAGCGGCACTCATTATAGAGATTGCAAAGTCTGAAGGTGGTGCCAGTGCCTATTGTGCCGTTAATTACTGGAATATGGCCACCTATGTTGATGCTTTCTGCAATGAGCTTGGTATAACTATTCCCGTTGCGATACATGCCGACCACTACGGTATAAAAGGTGATAAGGATATCGAGGTTGCTACAACGGAAATCCCCTCTATGATTGATGCGGGTATAACATCAATAGCCATTGATGCCTCACACCTTCCTGATGATAAGAACCTCCTTGCCTCTTTAGAGCTTAATCAGTTTATTCCGTCCTGGGCTGGCCTCGAGACGGAGGTAGGGGAAATAAAAGGTAAAG
>CALJBY010000102.1 GCA_938024025.1 uncultured bacterium | reverse complement strand
TTGAGAGCGGCATTTTCAACCACATACACTTTGTCTGCACCGTACGGAGCAAACTTATCCGCCAATGATTCCACACTCTCTCCCATAATAACTGCACAGACTTCCTCTCCAAGCGTATCAGCCATTTTTCTGGCTTGACTTAATATCTCAAAGGCAACCTTTCTAATGGTGCCATCGCTCTGTTCTGCAAAAACCCAGATTCCTTGTGCCATGATTTCATCTCCTTTAAGTCTATAGGGCTACTCTAAATAACTTTAGCTTCTTCCCTGAGCAGTTTTGCTAATTGTGGGGCTGTTTCTTCCGCCGATTCTCCCTCAATCATCTTGGCAGCCTCTCTCTGGGGAGGAGTAGTCATCTTAAGTATCTTTGCCTTGGCTCCCGCAGCGCCGACACTACCTGCATCAAGTCCCAGATCACCTGCTTTAACCGGTTTTATCTCCTTCTTCTTAGCCTTCATGATGCCCGGTAAAGAGGCATAACGCGGCTCATTTAACCCTTTCTGGGCAGACAGGACTGCCGGCAAAGAAACCTCAAGCACTTCTTCGCCCCCGAGAATCTGCCGATTTACTTTGGCTGTTTTCCCATCATCGGCAAGCTCAACTTTAGTGACAACCGAAACCTGAGGAATATTCAGCATCTCGGCAAGGACTGATCCAACCATTGAAGAGTCATCATCGATGGCCTGCTTACCGCAAAAAATGAGGTCACATTCCATGCCCTTAATTGCTGCTGCCAGTGCCTTGGCGGTGCTAATGGCATCCCCGCCGTCAAATGCGGGATCATCCAAATGGACCGCCTTGTCTGCTCCCATAGCCAAACCAGTCCGGATAGCCTCAACAGCACGTGCAGGCCCGAGACACACGATGGTAACGGTCCCACCCATTTTCTCTTTTATGAGGAGGGCCTCTTCTACCCCATACTCATCATAGGGGTTCATCACAAACTTGATATCGCTTTCCACAATACCCGATCCATCCGGTTTAACCCTGATCTGTGCCTCGGTATCCGGAACCTGTTTCATACACACAATTATGTTCATAATAAACTCCTCCTTACGCTCTTCGACCATTCATTGCTATTGATTCATAACCCCTTTGATAAATATATCACTTATCTGTTTTGCAGACTCCTCAACACTATACCTTTTACTCCTCGATAAAACCCAGTATCTTCCCATTTCATCCAGGGCCCCAAAAAAAGCCCTCTTAGCGATGCCCGTATTGATATCTTCTTTGAAAACACCCTTTTCCTGCCCTTCCCGTACAATGTAGGCAAAGAGATTCAAGTAGTCTGCATAGTGGTCTTTAACATATTCCCGCATGAATTTAGTGCTCTGCCTCAGTTCAACCTGTGCCACCTCTGCCCACTCCTGGTTTTCGGTAATCATATTGAGATGTTGAAAGGCAAATATTCTCACCTTCTCTATTGGATCCTGGGACGTACCCAGCTCTTTTTTCATGTTATTAATCATTGTTTTCATTTCAGTCTCAAAGACAGAAATGAGAATATCATCTTTATTCTTAAAATAAAGATAGATAGTGCCGTCCGCTACTTCTGCCTCTTTGGCAATTTCTGAAACCTTGGAATTATAAAAGCCTTTCTTTGCAAATACTTTAAGCGCAGCCTTTATGATCCTCTGGTGTTTATCTTCACTTCGCGTAGTATTAGTATTGTTTTTCATAAGTCATCAATTATTAATAATAAATTATCCTCTCCATTGAATGAATGATTGTTCATTCATTCATTTATCACATCATATTATACCTGTCAAGTCTTATTTAATCAAATAAGACAATCCTTTTTCAGGTCAACACCTATCACCACTCAAGTCCAGTTCGCTTATAACCTTCTGATTTTTATAGCTATATTTAAATGCGCTCCGTTTTTTGATCGCCCACTTTGTACAACAGCTTGACTTGTGTGGTCATTTTGGTTACAGTTCACTTAAAAAACAGCTCATTAAACCCTCTACAGTACAGACTTCATGTCCCTGTTAGACATACACCAGCTTGAAATCTTCGCTAAAGTAACCGAATTGAGGAGCTTCTCTAAGGCCGCCAAAGAAATGTACCTCACACAACCTACCATCAGCCAGCACATACATGCACTTGAGCAGTACCTTGGCACAAAACTTTTGGATCGATTGGGAAAAGAAGTTGTCCCTACCAAGGCGGGAGAAATCCTCTACCGTTACGCAAAACAGATAACTACGGTGCGGGCGGAGGCTCAACAGGCTTTAGACCACTTTCTGGAGAAAAAAAGCGGCCACCTCACTCTGGGGGCAAGTACCATCCCCGGGGAATACATTGTACCATCCCTTTTAGGAGAATTCAAAAAACACTATCCTGCCATTAGCATCACCCTGCGCATTGGGGATACAGAAGAGATTGTCAACGAACTCCTCGCCAGAAAAATAGAGTTCGGGATCATTGGAGCAAAGATTGTCAATCCACGACTGCAGTACACCCCCTTTGTTGAAGACGAACTCATTGTAGTGGTTCCTAAAGGCCATCGCTGGTGGAATAGACGGTCTATTGCCATCGAAGAACTCACCGAAGAACCCTTTATCATGAGAGAGGCAGGTTCAGGAACACGTATCAGCATGGAAAAAAGACTGCTTAACCGTGGTATCACAACAGACAATTTAAACATCATAGCTGAGGTTGGCAGCACAACCGCTGTGAAGCAGGCAATAAAAGCACATCTCGGAATATCACTCATTTCAGCACGGGCAGTTGAGGAAGAAATCCTGCTCAAACAATTCAAAAAAGTCCCCATAAAAAAAGTGTCCTTTATACGGACCTTCTTTATCATCAGAGATAAAAAGCAAACGATCTCGCCACCCTGTAAAGCCTTAATCCCATTTCTCACCGCACAGGAATAAGCATATACGTTCCTTCTAAAAAAGCTGCCTTACCTGTACCTCAGTGTTATTATAAAATATGTGTGATAGGGGAGCGTTACGATGGAGGTGAAGGCAGGGGGCAGACCAGATACAGTGCCCTGTATCGGACGAGTAGCGACCAGACAGTCAGTCATGCCAGGCCCGGAGGGTATGGCAATCCGGGCCGGCAGTAAAAAGTGACGTCTCATAGGATAGGGTGTACCACATCTATCGGGATGCTGGTCACGCCAGACTCGCGGTTAAGCCCTCAACATCCCTGAATACCTCAAAAGAACTTTTTGCATAGTTGACTACATCAGCCATGTCTGCCCGCAATGAGTCAATGCTTACGATCTTGATTCTCTCCTTATTGCCCCGCAATCTCTTCAGAAACAAGAGCAGTGCACCCCGTTCAGTCCTGGTTACGCCACTGAAGTTGAGTGCAAGAAGCCCCCTGTTCTCTTTGAGGTAGGCTTCAATCCTTTTTTTCAGTTGCTTAGCCGTCATACGGTCAAAAACACCGTGCAGATCCACCACCAGGGGGTGATCAGCAGCAGAGCGGGGCCGCGGTTTCAGCGTGAGAACTCCCTCACCGGTAAGCGATACCGGATGGAGCCAACGTTCGGATATTCTGTATTCCGTGCGCCTGAGTTTTGGCTGTTTATAGGCAAAGTTTTTCAGCTTAAATTTCTCCACACGGGCAAACAGGGGAACGATGTTTGCGAAGATCTTATTCTTCAGACCACCCGTCCCTATCTCACGAAAAACAGCTTGCTGGACGTCTTTAATATGCTGGGCTACTTCTTCTGTTGGGGCATAGCTGACAGCAGTTGGGAAGATGGGCAGAGCTCTAAGGCATTCTTCTCTATACTGTGCAGCCCGGATCTTAAGAAGTGGATCAGTGGTATTTTTAAACCGCAGGTATCCCTGCAGGGCCTTTTCAACATACCGAACGACTGACGGGCCTAAACGGTTGTATTCTTCATCATAAAACTCCAGAATCAGCTGTTCCATTTTCTCCTTGCCGATATGGGGATGATCAAA
>CALJBY010000101.1 GCA_938024025.1 uncultured bacterium | reverse complement strand
AGCAGGGGCATCCTCAGCATTCACTCCATCTTCTTCCCCTCCCACCACACCTGCCTCTACTTCCAGGATAATCTCACTCTTATGACAGCGTTCAAGCAGCGGAACTGCAATATTCAGGTTTTCCTTCAGAGGCAAAGCACTCCCGTCAAACATGTGACTGTTGAACAGGTTGGGCTGACCCGCTTTACGCCGCCGTTCGGTTTCTTCGATGAGAGGGACTACATAACTCTCAAGGATATTCGCCTGGCAATGATCTGTGTGCAGGGCGACATAGATGTCATAGCGTTCGGCAAGACGGTGAACATGTTCTGCAATGGACATTGCCCCCAGAGCCATGTCCTTTACGGAGGAGCCTGAAGCAAATGCACCGCCACCGGTTGAAACCTGGATAATACCGTCACACTTGCTTTCAGCAAGCCCCTTCAGGACCGCATTGGCTGAGGTAAGTGAAGTGACATTAATGGCAGGATAGGCAAACTTGTTTTCCTTTGCGTTATCAATCATCTTACAGTAAGTTTTATAATCTGCAACGGGCATGGTAATTCCTCCTTACTCAAAAGAGAGTGTTCTATTTTTTCTGTAATTGTGAGGCAACGGCCTGAGTTGCCTGTTTTGTTTTTTCAGGATCTCCAAGGTAATAGTTTCGTATGGGGGTTAGGTTATCCTCAAACTCGTAAACCAGCGGGATGCCGGTTGGGATGTTAACCCCGGAAATTTTGTCATCTGAGATCCTGTCAATATGCTTTACCAGGCCCCGCAGGCTGTTGCCATGGGCAACAATCAGGACCCGCGTACCTGCTCTTATTTCCGGAACGATCATTCCCTGATAATAGGGAAGACAACGCTCTATGGTATCTTTCAGACATTCGGTAAGGGGGAGTTCGTCTGTGCTTAAGCCGGCATAACGTGGGTCATTACCGGGAAAACGATGGTCATCAGTGGTGAGTTCAGGTGGGGGAATATCGTAACTGCGCCGCCACTTTTTAACCTGCTCAACTCCGTGCTTTTCAGCGGTTTCTGCCTTATTGAGTCCCTGCAGTGCGCCATAGTGACGCTCGTTGAGTCGCCAGTTGCGATAAACGGGAATCCACATCAAGTCCATCTCTTCAAGCACCAACCAGAGTGTTTGTATTGCCCGGCTGAGTACAGAGGTATAAGCAACGTCGAAGATATAACCCTCTTTTTTGAGAACACGACCGCCTTCGATTGCTTCCTGCACTCCCTTTTCCGAAAGCTTCACGTCAGTCCAGCCGGTAAAGCGGTTTTCCTTGTTCCAGTCGCTTTCCCCATGCCGAATCATAACTACTTTCTTCATAGCCCTTCTCCCGGTTCTCTCATGTAAAATCATATGTTAGGCAAGATTTTTTTAAACACCGCAAAGACGCAGAGGGCGCAAAGGAAACCTAATGAAAATAAAATAATCTTTTTAGTCTTAGTGTACTTTGCGTCTTTGCGGTGAGAAATAAGTTTGAATTTTTTTTATGTGTTAAAAGCTCTCTGGCTTAGAAGCGTATGGGCCGGATAAAAGCGTTCTTGCCCGCATAGTGGGCATCTGCTCCCAGTTCTTCCTCTATGCGCAAGAGTTGATTGTATTTCTCGACCCGCTCTCCCCGTGCGGGGGCCCCTGTTTTCAGATGGCCCGTATCCAGTGCCACAGTCATGTCCGCAATAAAGCTGTCTACGGTCTCTCCGCTGCGGTGTGAGACACAAGCTCCCCAGTTGGCTCTCTGACACATCCTTACCGCTTCAATGGTTTCGGTGAGACTTCCAATCTGGTTGAGTTTGATTAAAGCGGCATTAGCACAATCCTCTTTGATGCCCCGGGAGATGTACTCTACGTTAGTGACCAGGAGATCATCTCCTATCAGTTCGATTTTGCCACCTAAACGGTTATTGAGCACCTTCCAGCCATCCCAGTCATCCTCTGCAAGGCCGTCTTCAATTGAGCAGATGGGGTAGGTGTTCATAAGCTTTTCAAAGTAGTCAACCATTTCTTCGGAGGAACAGGTGCGTTTCTCTGTTCGGAGCTGATACTGTCCATCCTTGTAAAACTCGCTGGCTGCAGGGTCCAGTGAGATCCCCACATCTTTACCGGGTGCAAGTCCGGCCTTTTCGATACCTTTAACGATAAACTGCAGCGGTTCCTCATTAGAGGAAACGTTGGGGGCAAAACCACCTTCATCGCCGACCCCCACGTGATGCCCTCCGTCCATCAGTACCGAGCGCAGGGCCTGGTAGACCTCACTCCCCCACCGCAGTGCCTCGCGAAAGCTCTCAGCTCCATAGGGGGCAATCATAAACTCCTGGAAGTCAGCACCCTGCCACCTTGCATGGGCGCCACCGTTCATGATATTGAGCATGGGTACAGGGAGCCGGAAGGGGCCGGTTCCACCCAGGTAGCGATAGAGGGGCAGTTCCACTGCTACCGATGCTGCCCGTGCTACTGCCAGGGAAACACCCAGGATGGCGTTTGCACCAAAATTTGCTTTGTTCGGTGTGCCATCCAATTCGAGAAGCACCCGATCAATCTCTGTTTGACAGCGGGCATCATAGTCTTGCAGAGTTTCATTGATAATGCCGTTAATATGTTCCACTGCCTTGAGCACACCCTTACCGTTAAACCGTTT
>CALJBY010000100.1 GCA_938024025.1 uncultured bacterium | reverse complement strand
ACAATTGGTGCAGTGATCCTCTTTGACAGGGTACCAGAGACCTGCTGCTACTGCGTCAGTTAGTTTATGCTTTTCCGCGGGTACATCCGTTCCTTTGATGTTTTCTGCCTGGTAGCCACTGCCAGGGCCATGGCACTCTTCACAGGTAATGCCGTGCAGTTCTTCTGTTTTTTCCATACTTGTAAACCCGGTCGGTTTACCATAACCGGTAGTATGACACTTCAGACATTCAGGGTCAGTTGTATAGTCTTTGTTGGGATCAAGGCCAACCTTCTTTTTCTCTTCCACTTTTTCTCCGGGCTCTAAGGTGTAATAGGCATTGGCCATGGGAGTATCTACCCATGATTCGTACTGTTTTTTATGACACTTCTTACACCCCCCGGTCTCAAAACCCAGGTATTGGTACTCTTTTGCTGTGACAGGCTTTGAACACCACAGTGCAAAAGAAAGAGAAATACACATCACTGCACCCATTTTGATTGTCTTCTTCATACGAACCTCCTTTTTTATTGAAATAAGCTTAGAGATTGTTTACCTTCTCCTTCGTCTTCCTTTCTTCTCGTCACTTCCTTTCTTCTCGTCACTTTCTTCCTCTCCTCCGTATTTTTCTAGTAATTGGGAAGCATTATCTACTGGATCAACTCTATTAAATTCCTTGGTTTCGTGACACCCCGGTGTACATCGGCCACCTTTTTCCAGTGCCGTATAGTTGATAGGCAAAGACCATTGACCAAAAGGGAAATCATAGGCAACATGCATGGGATTGTTACTGGCATGGATATCATGACAGGCTTTGCAGGTACGACCCTTAACTTCTTTGTTAACATGCAAAAAGTGAAGGTTTTTTGGTCCATTACGAAAACCGGTTAGAGTCGTTGTTTGCTCTGTCAGGATAACAGTTTTTTCATGGCAGCCAAAGCACAGCTCGTACATCCCCAGAGAAAAGGGAGCATAAAACTCCTGTGGGAAGTACTGTTTCACAATCCTCCAGTAATCTGAACCATGGGGGTTGTGACATGCCGAACAATCACCCTGTCTGATAGGTCCGTGAACATAAGAGTTGTCATCAAGGTAGGCAGCCATATTGGTGATGTTCCCATAGGGTGTTTCCATCTTTTCATTGTGGCATACAATACAGAGTTCTATGGGTGCATTTTTGAGTAGCTTTGGTATTTGAGATGCGTGAGAAGTATGGCAGTTGAAACAGAGCTCACCTTCCGTTAAGGCATCATGTTTTATTTGTGACCCTTCAATATGTTTTTCCTGTTTCTTGTGACAATCATAGCAAACAGCCGGAGTCGCTAAGAGCAAGCGGTCTGAGTCAGCGGAGGCATGAGGGTCATGGCAATCATTGCAATCTTCTCTAACAGGTTTATGGACAAATTCTTGATCGAATGACAGTTTCTCTTGTTCGTGACATTTATAGCATTCTTCGGTTGGGTCTCCTCGCGTGAGTGACTCGTAGTATGATTCATGGGGTTCATGACAAATATTACAGTGTCCTAATGCCACAGGCCCATGAATGGTTTTCCCCTTAAAGATTCCTTGAAGGTGACATTTCAAACATAGGGTAGAGACGGGATTACTTTTAAGCAAGTTGGCATATTGAGATTGGTGAGGATTGTGGCACTCCAGGCAGATTCCCTTTTTTATGGTTTCATGAACGTATTCTTTCTCACCTATAGGATGACAGGGTAAGCAGAGTTCAGCATCTTTTCCCTTGAGAGCAAACGTGTGCTTTTTACCAGATTCATATGGTGTGCCTTTCTTGGTTGGCTCGTGACAGGTAAGGCATTTACCCTCTTTACTCGTGGGGTGGACATATTTTTCTTTTATCACGTTTTGATGGCATTCTGATGTGATGCACGTTTTTGCGCTGGATGGTAAGATTCCTGCGGAGTGGTCGTTTTCCTGAAGATTGTTCTCAGTACTAGCTGCACTGGTAGGATATGAAAAGAGAAAAGAACACAGAAGAGCTATAATTATAGCTTGGGGATTTTTTTTTGCAGATAGAGCGCCCATGTGTTCCTTTCATGTAATAAGGTAGGGCTTCAAGAACATACTATATGGCTAGTATCAGCCTGTCTGTTGGGATCAACAGTCCATTACTATAACAGTCCGGGGGTAGGGTGAGTGTTCAATGGGTCCCCCTATTCAAACACTACTACGATACATGAGTTCTAATCAACCGTGCTAAATACGGATTTTTATGACAGGCTTATTCGGGAAAGTACTTACGGTGAGTAAAATTGTCCGTAGAAAATACGGTCAGGGGAGTTTCATGAGGTTGTTGTCTATGGCAAATCGAACGAGCTCTGCACGACTTTTAAGGTCTAATTTGGAAAAAATATGGGAGCGATGTGTTTCAACCGTTCGCTCAGAAATGAAGAGCTTGTCAGAAATTTCCTTGTTTGTATATCCATATGCCAGGAAGCTACAGATTTCCTGCTCCCGTTGCGTTAGGAGGTTTTTTCTGCTGTCCTTTTTTTTCTTAAGATCTCCAACGTAGGGGGAAATAAGATAAGACGTTAGGGACGGATCAATGTATTGTTCTCCCCGGTAAGCCACGCGGATTGCCTGAATGAGATCAGTGCCTGTTGATTTCTTGAGAACAAAACCCCTAACGCCGATTTTAAAAAGCTCCTGAAGGTAGTATTCGTCATCATACATGGTAAGAATCACAATAGCCACATGCTTGCATTTCTTTAGAACATCTTCGGCAATAGCGGGGCCTGTCATTCCGGGCATATTGATGTCTAACAAAAGGACGTCAAAGCTTTTTTCGCAGGCTAATCTAATTGTTTCCAGTCCGGTTCCTGATTCCCCGACAACTTCGAAGTCGGATTCTTTCTCGAGCAGAGCGCGCAGACCACTGCGAAACACTGGATGGTCGTCTGCGATCACAATTCTAATAGACATGGCGTTTCCTCTTCTTGAGATATTTTAACTCGTATGGTAACACCGTTGCCCGGTGCTGATTCTATGGTAAATTCTGCCCCGAGAAGTGTAGCCCTTTCACGCATTCCAATGAGACCCATATGGGAAAGTCCTTCACGTTCAACCTCTTCAAGGTCAAACCCTATCCCATCATCCTCAATAAGAAGCAGGGAGTCTTTTATGCTTCTCATAAGGATGACGCTTGCATGGGACGCACGTGCATGGCGGACGATATTCGTAATTGCCTCTTGAGCAATGCGATAGAGCGTCACTTCCGTCCGTACGGGAAGTCGTTCGAGTTGATCGTGACACAGGTATTGATAGTCAATCTCTATTTTAGATGCTTTTGATATTTCGGCAATGTAACGAGCGAGTGCATTATTGAGTCCATAATCGTCAAGAATGGAAGGGTGCATGCCCCACGCCAGGCGACGAACTTCATCTATGAGGCTATAGGTTTTCTCCTCGATTTTAGTGTTGAAGTCTGCATATTTTTGCTCGACATCACGCATTGATTGTATTTCCAAAAGGAGCGCAGAAAGTGATTGACCCAATTGGTCGTGCAAGTCTCGTGCAATGCTTGCACGTTCTTCTTCTTGAGCGAGAACGATCTTTTCAATAAGCGCTTGGCGAATTGCTTCCTTTTCTTTAACTTCTTGGCGAAACATTTGAAGGCTATCTGCCATTTTGTTGAAAGCAACTGCAAGCTTGCCTATTTCATCACCGGAGAAAATCCTTGCTCTGAAATCGAATTTGCCTTCACTTATCTGATTTGTTGCTAAAAGCAAATTTTGAATCGGTCGGGTTAAAATATAGGTTAATAAAAGGGCCAATCCCAAACCGATAGTCATACAGAAGGCTAAAGCTAAAAGTAACAAACGGGTAAGAGAAGATAGCTCTGCGGTAACCTTTTGATCAGTTATGCCAAGCCTCAGTAACCCTGCATTACCACCTATAAGTGGAATAGCTGCTTCGAAAATGAGACCTTCCTCGCTATCAAAAACCTCTATGATATCTCTATTCAGGCTGGGTTGAGACCTTAAGCCGACAAGATCCGGTGGCACTGATTTCTCGAAGGTATGGGCAAAGATTTCATTTTTCCTGTCCTCTACAATAGCATAGCGAAGCCCGGGATTTTCTTCCATTAATTGCATCAAGTTTCTTTTAATGGTGAAGAGATCACCCCGAACTACGAGCCTTTCAATATTTGAAGCTAGTAGCATAGACATTGATATTGTTCTCTCTTCGAGGATTCGGTACAAAGTGCGAGACAGACTAGCACGTGGCTGGTAGAGAGCAACGCTTCCGAAAATAAAAGCAACAATTATTCCCGTGCCCATGATTTTAAGAAGAATAGGTACGGAAAATAACCAGGTGAAAAAACTTTTCAGTAAAGATAGTACCTGAGAAATGATTATCATCGGTAAGACTCCCAGGTTATAGAGGCCTTGCGCACACCGTCATA
>CALJBY010000099.1 GCA_938024025.1 uncultured bacterium | reverse complement strand
AATTTTAGGCTTACTGAAAACATAATTGATGATTTATGTGCTTTGTCATTTTTAAACGATGTTTCTATTACGCACAATGAAATAAATTATCTGAGATTCCATCATCTCAAAAATGTCTCTTTCTACAGTAATATGGTTGATTTGTTTTACAATGCTTTTGGAGCAGTAGGATATATTTTTGATAATACTATTGCCAGCTACAATGATATTACTTGGGATGCCCCGGACTTTGATGATGTTATTATTCCTTATGAGTTTTTCAATAATAATATTGGTTCAGTAGAAAGAGGATACCTTGCCATTTTCAGGTATAATCATTATGACGAATATGACGAACCGGCAGAAGACTGCTATGACATCAATACAGATGGATATTGCGATGCTCCGTACGAAATACCTGGAGCAGCCTCCCCTGATGCACACGATCCTTTTGCAAGGATTACTCCGATTGGGTCGGATGCAACGCCTCCTACAACAACGCATACCTTTGGCGGCGCCATAGGTGACAACAACTGGTTCGTCTCCGACGTCACGGTTTCACTGACTGCTGCCGACGGAGAATCGGGGGTTAGTGAAATACATTATTTTCTTGATGGTGCAGAAACCGTAGTTTCGGCCGATTCGGCAAGCTTCACTGTTATTGATGAAGGAGTCCACACGCTTACCTACTATGCGGTTGACCTTGCCGGAAACGAGGAGGCCATGCATGGACCGGTAAGTTTCAATATTGATAAAACGCCGCCCGTAATCTCGATAACCGGTGTTACGGATGGTGCAGAATACCCGGTCTGTACTCCTCCTGAGGCACTTGATAATATAGTAACGGACGCGATTTCCGGTGTTAGTACAAAAAATGCCACACTTGAAGGTGGAAACGCTAATGGTGTAGGGGGCTATACCTACACCGTTATCGCAAGCGACAACGCCGGTAATGAGGCAAACGAAAGCGTGTCCTATAGCGTGGTCTATTCATTTGACGGATTTACGAATCCTGTGACGTTGGATAAACCGTTTAAACTTGGAAGCACGATCCCTGTGAAGTTCCTGCTCTCTGACGGATGCGGGGGGGCTGTCTCAAATGCCGAGGCTAACATCTCACTGGTTCAACTAAACAGTGGTGAACCAGCGGGAGACCCCATTGACGGTACTACAAATGTGCCTGATTCAAGCAATATTTTCCGTTATGTTATTGAGGATAGCCATTACATTTATAACCTCTCTACTGAAAATCTTTCTTCAGGTACATGGAGGATAAACGTAACCCTCGATGACGGTAAAGTTTATAGCGTCGACATAGGAATCAAGTAACTTAAGTTCAAACACAGGGCTGCAGAGACATCATACCTCTGCAGCCCTGCTTTTTTTATGTCAAAACCTATAATGGCTGCTGATATGTCTGACAGTGTCAAGTAGAAAAAACTATCCATTGCCCCCTGTTTTATGGGGTTTTTTCATTTCATATGTAGGGCATCGCCAACTGTAAAGATCTGCTATCAATTGAAGGTTGTGAACCATTCCTAAAATACCAAGATGTACGGTGGACATATTAACCCTGCCAGAAATGGTGGGGTTTTTTATTGATCTAAATGCATGGTGGCAAGGTAAGGATAACGGGATGGACTCTATTACCGAAAAGGACTTGCAGGATTACGTCAGGCGAGGCCGAAGGGCAATCCGGAATAGCGACATGAATCCCGGCACGAAGAAACGCCTGGAGCAGTATTTATTTTCGCTGACTTACGAGCAGTTTCAAAGCACTGAGCAATACAGTGACATACGGGAACTGTTTCTGGAGCCGGAGAAACAGAGACTGAAGCTGTTGAAGGGATAAACTGCAATCTACCCTAAGCCTTTCCAACCGGAGGGGCTTTTTATGTCCTGGCTGCTGGGTATAGTGCTGGGTATTGATAAATATGGCAACAAAAAAGGGACTCAGAAAATCTCTGAATCCCTTATCTATCAAGTGGTAGCGGGGAGAGGATTTGAACCTCTGACCTTCGGGTTATGAGATAGATTTAAAGGAGAATCATTTCAGTTAGTTACAACAATACAATAGGGCAGGGTGTAATAAATCGTTATAAATCGTAATAAATCGTTATAGACTGTTGCACCCTATCTGCACCCAAATGTTAAGAGAGGTCGGAGTAAAATCTGGCCTCTTCTTTTATTCAACATATCCACTGTACATCTTGGTATTTTAAGAACCATTCACGACTATAAATGTATAGCAGCTATACGCAACAAAAGGTGTTTTTCCTTTTTAATATTAAGCTCTTACGTTGTCTCTATTTTGACCCCTTTTTTGTTTTTGTCAAGTGCTTTTCTGTTTTAGTGTCTTAATTGTGATTGGGAGTTAAGCGATATGGGTGATGATCGCTGCATGACTATTTCCATGGCTTTAAAATAATCTCTCTGTACCTTGAGATTGAAGACGGTACAGTATTTCTGGGTGGTAGTGATCCAGTTGTGGCCGAGCAGATCCTGTATGGTCGACAGTTCGGCATCAGCGTTGAGCATCTGGGTCGCCATGGTGTGCCGCAGGTGGTGGCAGGAGATGTTCAGGCCGGTTTTTCTGGCATAGTATTCCATCCTACTCTGTATACCCCGCACTGATATGCCCTGGCCTTTGCAACTTCCCTTTTCCACCAAGAAGATTTCCCTGGACTTTGATTTTGGCCTCAGTCTCAGGTAATGATCCAAGGCAAGGTAAGCATCATCACTTATATAAACGACCCTGTCCTTCCCGCCCTTGCCATTATGAACAACGATCCTTCTACGGCCTAGGTCAACGGCAGCAAGTGTGAGATTAGTTACTTCCGCTACTCGCAGGCCGCAGCGCAGCATCAGCATGAACATAGCCCGATCCCGGTGTTTACTGATTACGGCAAACAGGGTATCAAGATCCTCTTCCTTTACATATCGGGGCAGAGGCGCAGGCAGCCGGAGAGCAACCCCTTTTCGCACCGGGTTTATGATATTGATTTTCTCTTCATAATGCACGTAGTCATAAAAGATGTGAATGCAGGACAGATGACAGTTAATCGTCTTGGGATGCAGGTGCTTGACCATAAGAAAATCAATATATCCGGCAATGCTTTCTGGAGTAGCTGTTTCAACAGGAATAGCAAGCCAGCGGGCATAATGCTGCAGTATATTGAGATAATTTTTCACCGTGTGGGGAGAATAGTTTTTTCTTTTGAGATGACGGCGGAAGTTTATGATAGCATTAGTAACGTCCATGTATTCCACCCCGCTCAATGAGCGCCATAGCTCTAAAATACTCTTCTTCCCTGGTCTTGTCCGTCAGCCTGGCATACTGCCGTGTGACTTCAAGGCTGGAATGCCCTAGAAGCTGCTGCAGCACCTCCAACCGCAGCCCCGCATTCAACAATTCGCTGGCAAAGGTATGCCGCAGGCAGTGTATGGTGTAACCCTTGCCGGACAACCCTCCTTTTTCCAGATAGTTTTTAAATCTGTTACGGACTGCTGCATAACTTAAACTGGGCAGCTGACTGCTATAAAAAAGCAT
Source organism: uncultured bacterium (assembly GCA_938024025.1). Lineage (GTDB taxonomy): Bacteria > Desulfobacterota > WTBG01 > WTBG01 > WTBG01 > CALJBY01. Next base: position 1,332 of record CALJBY010000099.1, on the reverse strand, counting down.
GTCCTCACGAGAATCCCTGATCGCCAGCCAGGCTTCTGTTGCTTCCACAGCATCTTCGCCCAGATACACAACCCGGCCCCGATAGTTCTTCTCACCCATGTAAATTAAAATTTTCTTATCCGGCAGATTTACATCAGCTACCCGCAGGTCCAGCAGTTCACCAACCCGCATTCCTGTTCTTAACAACAGGAGAAAAAGTGCGCGGTCCCTGGTGTGATCCATGACTGAAAGCAATACCCTTATATCTTCCGGATCAATGGCTCGAGGCAGAGAAACCGGCATCTTCATTCTGATCCGCCTGGTCAGAATATCCGGATCGATAACATCATTTTCAACAAGATACCCGATAAAGCCATAGAGAGCCTGCGTCCTGTTCCTGACACTTCTGACTGCCAGGCCCCTGTCCTGTTCCTGCTCTATAAACGCCTCAATATCCTGTCTGGTTATACTTGAAAAATCACGACCATCAGCCTTCAGCATGGCAAGGAAAAACCGTACAGCGGTGCCGCTGCTTGCCAGGGTGCAGCTCTTGCAGTTACGCCGGAACTTGTACTGCATGTAACTGGCAGCATGTTCCCGGCCAGGAAGATCCTCGACGTTTATCATCTGCACGACACGATCAAGGGTCTGCCGGCGCTGCTTTTCCTTGCGGTTGCGGACAGTCTCTACAGGTTGGGGTGGCGGAGAAGCTTCGGGGCTGTCTGGCTCTGGATGAAAAAAAAGTTCAGATGTGTTCTGGAAACCTTGAAAAAAATTATCTGTAAGATTGTAGGTTGTCTGGAATGAAAATATATGATCTGCCATATCCTGCCCTCCTTTTTGTTAGGAAAAACAACAGGATAATGACAGAAAAACCGGCTAGCAGTCAATTATCATTTTGCTGCGTATAGATAGCAGACATTGTGAGTAGCTGATGCCCTGCGTATGAAATCAAACCCCCTCAGAATTAACTGAGGGGGATTGGTATAGCAGACTGTTGGTCGAACGGTTTCTACGATTTTATTCCTTCGTAAATACAAAAGTCCTTGCAGTTGAAGTAGAAAAGAAAGACGATGGTCTTGTAGAAACGCCTGGTTCATTAAAAGTAATAGTCAATATATTTCCTTCAATTTTAAAAATGCCCAGACTAACTTGACCATCTACAGTATAATCAATTTGATTTGGGGTAGTACTTGTATTTGTACTATAGTTTCCTATATTCCATTCAACATAGAAGCTGTCACTGACTAACAATTGCGCCTCTGAAAAAGTAGCTGCCCAACCACTTGAACCATTAACCTCGTAACCATTCCATGTTCCTATCAAATCTTCATTTTGATTACAGGTTGGAAA
>CALJBY010000098.1 GCA_938024025.1 uncultured bacterium | reverse complement strand
TGTGTGAGGTGAGAAGCTTATGGAGTAGTGGAGTAATGGAGTGCTGGAGTATTGATTTGCTTAATGCCTTACCATTACTCCAGTTCTCCAATACTCCATCACTCCGGTTTTTCTCTTGTGTCTGACTCCTGACTTTTTTATTTTTTAGTTTTTCTTCGTGCTCTTCGTGGTTCAGTTTTGAATTTAGGCATTCCAGGCAATTTAGCTCAATTTAGGCATTTTCTTTTTCTCCTGTCTCCTGTCTTTTTCCTATAAAGATGCATGGATAATCTGCCGACACTATACTACTCCCCCGTACGAAACCTCTACCGACAAAGATGAAGGAGTTTTTATGCCTGAATTAGACACCATTTTTAGAAAAGCTGTGGATGACACTGCTTCGGATATCCACCTGTCACCCGGTGAACCTTACATTATGAGGCAGTATGGCAGACTACAGAAGGTACAAGGTGACATGCTTACCGCTGACCGCTGCAAGCAGCTCATTTTCGAGCTTCTTGATGAAAAGCAAAAAGCAAGACTCTTAAACGATCTTCAGCTCGATTTTGCCTACGAACTGGCAGGGCTTGGTCGATTTCGCGGCAGCGCCATGATGCACCGAAACGGTTTAAGTGCTGTATTTCGTGTCATTCCACCCCGCATCCCCACCTTTGAAGAACTGGGCATTCCGGACGTAGTGGTCAAGGTTTTGGATAATCACATGGGATTAATTCTCGTAACCGGAGCTACCGGCCATGGTAAATCAACAACCCTTGCTGCCATGGTAGATTTCATCAATACAAACCGTTCCCATCACGTCCTTACCATTGAAGACCCCATTGAGTTTATTCACCCGTTAAAACGGGGGATAGTCAACCAGCGCCAATTGGGTTTAGACACTTTGTGCTATGACACTGCATTACGGGCTGCCCTGCGAGAGGATCCCGATGTTATCATGATCGGAGAATTGAGAGATCTTGAAACCATAGCACTCGCAATAACGGCTGCCGAAACAGGACACCTCGTGCTCGGAACCCTTTCTACTTCCAATGCTCCCAAGACCGTTGACCGTATTGTTGATTCCTTTCCTCCGGGTGAACAAAATCAGATACGTGCCATGTTGAGTGAATCCTTACGCGCGGTGGTCACCCAGCGCCTCATTCCCTCTGTGGATGAAAAGGGGATGGTGCTGGCACTTGAAATACTGATCGGGACACTTCCTATGGCAAACCTTATTCGTGAGGGAAAGGTATTTCAAATTGCCTCTATGATGCAGACGAAAAAGAACATTGGCATGCAGGTTATGGATGATGCAATTTTCACACTGCTGCAGGAAGGGAAGATCACTGCACACGAGGCATTTCTCAATGCCAGCAACAAAGACCGTTTTAAACCCCTGGCTGAAAAAGAGCAGCAGGCCGGATCACAACGCAACTGATAGACATCTTTTTACAGGAACCAGAAAAGGAGCTAAGCGGGTATGGCAAGCATAGATACCTATTTTCGAGAATTGAAAGAACTCGGGGCAAGTGATCTGCACATGGTGATTGATTTCCCGCCACTGATTCGCCTCAACGGGGAACTGAAACCACTGGACCACCCTGTTCTTACCCCGGAAGCCAACCGTGATCTTCTCTTTGGGATACTCACACCAGAGCAGCAGAAACAGTTAGAGAACAACCGTGATTTCGATATGGCTTACGAACTGGGAGATGAAGCCCGTTTCCGGTGTAATTTTTTCTACCAGCACCGGGGTATTGGTGCTGTATTCCGCATTATTCCAACCAAGATCCTGAGCCTGGAGCAGTTAAACCTGCCCGAGATACTAAAAACAGTTGCCCAGTTCAAGCAGGGACTGGTTCTCGTCACCGGGCCCACCGGCAGTGGGAAATCAACAACGCTCGCAGCAGTAATCAACTATATTAATGAGACCCGGGATGCCCATATTATCACCATCGAAGACCCCCTGGAGTTTATCCACCCGAATAAGAAGTGCCTTTTCACACAGCGTGAGATCGGAGCCCATGCTACAAGTTTTGCCGAGGCCCTCAAGGTTGCAAGCCGTGAAAATCCTGATATTATTCTCGTTGGTGAGATGCGCGACCTGGAAACGATCTCTCTCGCACTAACCTGTGCGGAACTCGGCATCCTCGTCTTTGGAACACTTCACACCAACAGTGCATCAAAAACTATCGACCGCATTATTAATGCTTTCCCTTCCGAACAACAGGAACAGACACGGACAATGCTGGCTGAATCATTGAAGTCAGTAGTGGCCCAGCAGCTTCTTAAAACAAAAGATGGTAATGGCAGGTGTGCTGCTAATGAAATCCTCATAGGCTCTACGGCCCTTGCCAGTATGATCAGAGAAGGGAAAATTTCACAGATTAATTCACTTATTCAAACAGGGACAGGAAGCGGCATGCAAACCATGGATCAACATCTTATGCAGCTCATAAAAAGTGATACCATAACCCCTCAGGCGGCGTATGAAAGGGCCATCGACAAAGGTATATTCGTTAATTTGCTGAACGAGCCCCCACTGACCCTTTGATCCTGAGAAACCTTACAGAAGGCATACTGTTTAACCGGTAGCCTTACGTATCTACACAAATAACAGGAGGAGATACCCGCTATGAACGACTATCCCAGGGAAGACAAGAAGATAGCACTCCACCTATCCGACAACAGCACACTGTCGGGCTTGGTTAATATAGCGGGGCGCAGTACCTTCGCTATTGTGGAGGATTCTGACCCTGACATTGTACTCTATGATGCCTCAAGCGGAGACGGCAAAGCATATAAGATAGTGCTCGTTTCAAAAAAGCAGATCTGCTGGATTGATGCTGTTGATGACAGGGAAGAAAAACCGGACAGGGGAAAATGGCAGAAAGTCACGTTTAAGCTGACAAACGGCCAGGAATTAACTGGAGAAGTCGACATTGCCGGATTCGAAAGAACATCTGATTATTTTCGCGCATATCCGGGGAGGTTTTACGAAGTTTATACATGCAGCACAGGCGACACAAGGGATAACCGCCTTTTTGTGGCATCCGAACATGTCATGTGGAGGGAACCGGTCGTTTAACTCCCGCCACTTAAGAACACTACAGGAAGAGAGCAACCCCGTATCAGCACGATCCCGGACCGTTTCGCCGCGCTGAGTTATCTGGCCTTCAGGAAACCGCTTCCCAAACGGCATGTTTGATGCCTTTACTGGTATGGTGGTAAACCATCCTGGCAGGAACAACCCGGATTAATCTCAAAATACCCTGAGGGATCTTGACGGAGCCGCCTGCTGCCTTCTCCATATCCTTGATGATGGGGCTAATGATGTGCATGCCCTGGGCAAATTCAGGGGTTTCATCATCAAACACATCGGCAATACCCCATATATTAATACCCCTCGTCATAAGAGCCTTGGAACCCGTACCGATCCCGATACCAACCCGGTTGTTTTCTTTCAAGTTCTTAAATTTATCCCCCCCCTCGCTGAAGATATAGAGGGTAAGGCCATCATTTACATAGTCGACAACTGAAACCCGTGGCCATCCATCTTTCCCAGAGGTTGCCAGGGTACAGGGCTGTTTCTTACCCAGGTAGTCGATAATTTCCTTCTCAAGCTCTTCCCGCGAGGGGTGCTTGCGCTCTATTCCCATTTTTTTAAAAGCCTGGTCATACATCATATCCCGTTCTTCATAGGTGATTTCACGAACAGCCATAAATAGTCCTCCTCTCACTACACTTTACTGCGTCTGCAGGTTCAATTGCCCCGAGGCAGAATGGCACTAAAACATTCTGCCCTTTCCGAGTTCTCTACCACAGAACAGCCTCTCTGTAAAGAATAGTGTGTGCGAAAAGATGCGTACTGCGTAACGGGTTACGCTTTGCGGGTCATCACATTTTGGATTTCGGAATGCGGATTCTGGAATGCAAAAAACTGGAATACTGGAGTAGTGGAGTGATGGGGTGATGAGTTGCGGGTTGCAGGGAAAAATGAACATCGAACATTCAACGTCCAACATCGAATGTTTAATGAAAAACAAATGAGACCCAGGGGACGTTCCTGAAATATTTACTTTTGTTATCTGGTTGGCCTGTTAAGATTATAATTTTAGGCATTCTAGGCAATTTAGCTCATTTTAGGCATTTCTTCTTATCTTCTGACTTCTGTCTTCTTAACTTTAGCAGTTGGCACGTCTAAACGGGAATGACCACGTTGAAGGTTGTCCCTTTTCCTTCTCCTGCACTGTCCATCCAGAGCTTCCCCTCGTGAAGATCAACGAACTT
>CALJBY010000097.1 GCA_938024025.1 uncultured bacterium | reverse complement strand
AATGTAAAAAACCAGTACTCCAGTTCTCCATCACTCCGGCTCTATTTTTGAAAACGTCCCCGGACATGTCATCACTGCAAATTTGATTATAAGGTAAAAGCATATGCTTCATCATGAACGCGTACAACCGCCAGATTATGTCTATCCTGCCCACGAGTGGAAGATTATCGAAAAGAGGTTCTATCCCCGCTTACTTGCACAGAGTGAAACAATCTTCTCCACCGGCAATGGTTACATAGGCATGCGCGGAAACTTTGAAGAAGGAGCACCAGTTTCCCAGAATGGTACATTTGTAAATGGTTTCCACGAGACATGGCCCATCTGTTATGCTGAGGAAGCCTACGGGTTCGCGAAGACAGGACAAACAATTGTAAATGTGCCGGACGGTAGAATCATTAAACTGTATGTTGACGATGAACCCTTGTTTCTGCCTACTGCGAATCTGCTCGCTTTCGAACGGGTGCTCGACATGCAAAACGGAACCCTGGATCGAGAACTGGTGTGGGAAATGCCTTCAGGAAAACAGATTTCTGTAAAATCGAGGAGACTGGTCTCATTCAAGCACCGCCATCTGGCAGCGATTAACTACCAGGTCACGGTATTTAATGCTACGGCACCGGTTATCATCTCTTCTCACCTGGAAACTATCAGTGACAAAAGAGAGGGTGAGGGAGATCCTCGTCTGGCCCGCAATTTTGAGGAATCCGTCCTTTCCACACATCTGAGCTATGCCCAGGACCTCCGTGTGGTTCAGGGATTTATTACAAAAGCCAGTAAAATGTCTCTTGCCTGTGGAGTCGACCACGTGGTTACAACAGAAGGTTCTTTTACCCACCAGAGCAGCTGTTCAGATGAACAGGGAAAAGTCGTATTTACTTCCACTATACAACCCGGCCAGACTATAGAACTGACCAAGTATATTACCTATCACACTTCCCGCAGGGTCCCACCCGGGGAGTTGTGTGACCGGGCGGAGCGGACCCTTGACCGTGCACTTGAACAGGGATTTTCAGTGCTCCTTGAAGAGCAGCGTCATTATCTGGATGATTTCTGGAAAAAGAGTGACATTACCTTACGTGCTGCACCAACCGCACTAAAAACAACTGAGGAATTCCAGCAGTCTGTCCGATTCAACCTGTTTCAAATTCTTCAAACAGCTGGACGTGCGGAGGGAGCGGGCATCCCTGCCAAGGGACTTACCGGCCAGGCTTACGAAGGCCAGTATTTCTGGGACATTGAAATCTACGTGCTTCCCTTCTTAATCTATACCGAACCTCGCATCGCCAAGAACCTGCTCAAGTTCCGGTACAGCATGCTGGATAAGGCCCGGCAACGGGCACGGGAGGTAAACCAGAAAGGAGCACTGTTCCCCTGGCGGACCATTAATGGAGAAGAGGCCTCTGCTTACTATGCAGCAGGTACCGCCCAGTATCACATCAATGCGGATATCATGTATGCCCTGAAAAAATATGTTAATGCCACGGGGGATGAGGACTTCCTCTACCGGGAAGGAGCGGAGATGCTGGTGGAAACTGCCCGGTTGTGGAGGGATCTTGGCTTCTTTGCCAGGGAGAAGGATGGAAAGTTTCGTATCCATGCCGTGACGGGACCGGATGAGTACACCACCGTGGTGAACAATAACGCATATACCAACCTGATGGCGCGGGAAAACTTACGCTACGCGGCTGAAACGATCGGGATTCTGAAAGATACCATACCGGAACGCTTTAGAGAACTGGTAGACAAAACCGGTCTTGATTTTTCGGAAGTAGAGGAGTGGAAAAGGGCGGCGGAGCAGATGTATATCCCCTATGATAAAGAAGAGGGTATCCATCCACAGGACGACGATTTCCTGGAACTGGAGGTGTGGGACTTTGACAATACACCCCTCGATAAGTATCCCCTACTCTTGTCTTACCATCCGCTGGTCATTTATAGACATCAGGTAATAAAGCAGGCAGATATAGTCCTGGCCATGTTCCTCCTTGGGCAAGAGTTCTCCCTGGAGCAAAAGAAGCGAAATTTCGATTATTATGATCCACTGACTACCGGTGACTCTTCACTTTCTGTGGGAATTCAGAGCATTATCGCTTCCGAGATAGGCTATGAAGAGACAGCAATCGAATATGCCCGTTATTCCGTGCTCATGGATCTGGCGGACGTGGGAGGTAATGTCAAGGATGGATGTCACATTGCCTCAATGGGTGGAACATGGATGGTCTTGGTGTACGGATTCGCCGGTATGCGGGATTATGACGGGAAGCTCTCCTTCAACCCCAAGCTCCCCCAAAGACTGGAGGGACTCCGCTTTAGCTTGACTTTCAGGGGACAAGTGATAGAGATAGATATTACCCAGGAGACTGTCATTTATACCCTGCAGAAAGGAGATGGCCTGCAAATACAACACAGGGAAAAAGACATTCAACTCAAACCCGGTGTTCCAGTGACAGAGCAAAATTAGAATACTGCTAAATGGGAGAACTAGATCATGAAACTTCCAGCTAACAAGACCAAGATAGTTTGCACCATCGGACCTGCATCTCAGTCGCCTGAAATGATGGAGCAGATGATCAGGGCAGGCATGAATGTGGCTCGTCTCAACTTCTCCCATGGTGACTTTGCGAGCCACAAAAAGGTCATTGACAACCTTCGCACAGCCTCTAAAGCAGCAGGGATGCGGGTAGCAATCATGGCGGATCTTTCCGGTCCCAAGATGCGCATCGGTACCTTCTCCCAGGAGCCGATCGAACTGAAAACAGGGGACG
>CALJBY010000096.1 GCA_938024025.1 uncultured bacterium | reverse complement strand
TAAGCTCGTTCACATGGCCCACCAGGGGAATCATAATTTCAGGGTGTACCTGTATCCCCTTTTTTGCTACCTCACAGGCAGCCTCCAGGATGGCCCGGGTCTGCATTTCGGTAATCTCGGGATAAAGGATACCCAGCCTGCATCCCCGATGTCCCAGCATGGGATTAGCTTCATGGAGCGATTCAACTTTTGCTTTGAGTTTCTCTGCGGGGACCCCAATAGTTTGGGCCAGTTCTTCTATCTCTTTGTCTGAATGGGGTAAAAATTCATGGAGCGGAGGGTCTAACGTCCTGACAGTAACCGGCAGTTCTTCCATCACCTCGAAGATACCTTGAAAATCTTCCCGTTGAATGGGAAGGAGCTTGGCAAGTGCCTTTCTCCTCCCCGCTTCGTCATCAGCAAGAATCATCTCCCGCACCGCATCAATCCTCTCACCTCCGAAGAACATATGTTCCGTCCGGCAGAGTCCGATACCTTCCGCCCCGAAGGCACGGGCGTTGGCTGATTGATCCGGTTGATCTGCATTAGCACGCACACCGAGTCTTCGCACGTCATCTGCCCAGCTCATGATCTTTGCATAGGTTTGATAGGTAGCAGAAGCCTCGGGATTCAAACTCTTGGTCAGCAGCACCTGTAAAACTTCTGAAGGGTTAGAGCGCACCTCCCCCTCAATCACCTCACCTGTTGTTCCATCGAGTGATAGAAAGTCCCCCTCTTTGATAGTCTTACCGTTGACCATCAGCTGACGTTTTTTGTAGTCAATGTCCAAATCACCGCATCCGGCGACACATACCTTCCCCATCTGCCGTGCCACTAAGGCGGCATGGGACGTCATTCCCCCCCGTGCCGTTAAGATACCCTCTGCGGCATCCATGCCCTTAATGTCTTCCGGTGACGTCTCTATCCTCACCAGGATTACCTTGTCTCCCCCTTTCGCCCACTTTTCAGCGTCGGCTGCATTAAAAACTACCTTCCCGCAGGCAGCTCCCGGTCCGGCATTAAGGCCTTTTGTCAACAACCTGCCGCTTTCTACTGCCGCACCCTTCTCTTTAAAATCGAAGATCGGTCTGAGCAATTGGTTGAGCTGTTCCGGTTCCACTCTCATCAGGGCTTCTTCTTTTGAAATTAAACCTTCCTCCACCAGATCAACAGCGATACTGAATGCCGCAAATCCTGTCCGTTTCCCTACACGGGTCTGCAACATCCACAGTTTCTTGTTTTGAACGGTAAACTCAATATCCTGCATGTCCCGGTAGTGTTGCTCCAGCCTTTGATAGACATCTACCAGTTCACCATAGACATCCGGCATATCTTTTTCAAGTTGATCAATCTTATGAGGCGTTCTAATGCCCGCCACAACATCTTCTCCCTGGGCATTAATCAGGTACTCACCATAAAACTTCTTCTCCCCGGTAGCAGGGTCCCGCGTAAAAGCAACTCCCGTCCCGCAATCCTCTCCCATATTACCAAAGACCATGGACTGCACATTGACCGCCGTTCCCCAGTGATCAGGTATAGTGTTCAATTTCCTGTAAACAATCGCACGTTCATTATTCCAGCTCTCAAATACCGCCCCTATCGCCAGCCAGAGCTGTTCCTGGGGATCTTCCGGGAAGTCTTTACCCGTCTGTTTCTTAATGGCACCTTTAAACTCGGCAACTAGTTCCTGTAAATCCTCCGCGCTCAGCTCAGTATCATAGCTCACCTTGCGTTGTTTCTTTTTTTCCTCCAGGATCTCTTCAAAAGGATCAATATCATCTTCACTCTCCGGTTTGAGACCTAAGACAACATCACCAAACATGGCAACGAATCTTCTATAGCTGTCATAGGCAAAGCGCGCATTGCCCGATTTAGCAATTAAACCGTTTACCGTCACATCATTTAACCCAAGGTTTAATATGGTGTCCATCATCCCCGGCATGGAAGCTCGGGCACCTGATCGAACAGAAAGAAGGAGAGGATCGTGTGGGTCACCAAAGGTAGCACCCATCACCTTTTCTACCCGGGCAAGGGCACCGGCGACCTCTCCCTTTAATTCAGGAGGATAAGCATTTTTCCGGTCAAAATAGGTGCATACTTCCGTTGATATGGTAAACCCGGCAGGAACGGGAATCTTCAGGTTATTCATCTCCGCCAGATTTGCACCTTTCCCTCCCAGCAATTCCTTCATTCCAGCCGTTCCTTCAGCTTCCCCCGCACCAAAGAAATAAACATATTTCTGCGCCATCACAACTCCTTTCCTTTAATTGATAATTTTGCCTATCACCATTTAAAACCGGAGTGATGGAGTATTGGAGAACGGGAGTATTGGTAAGACATCAAGCACATCAATACTCCATTATTCCGGCACTCCAGCTTTTATCATCCGCATTCATTCAATCCAGTATCAATCATCTCCCCGGACACATCTAGCCCGTCAGGTCAACCAGTTCACCCCTGTTCAGACAATCGGTAAGGTATTCCACCACACCTTCAATGGGTACTCTCACCTGCCGCATCGAATCCCGCTCCCGTACCGTTACCTGACGGTCATCTAAGGACTGAACATCTACCGTCACGCAATAGGGAGTCCCTATTTCATCCTGCCTGCGATATAATCTGCCAATACTTGCCGTATCATCATACACGGCCTTATACCGTGTCCTCAAATCAGCTGCAATGGATCTCGCCGCCTCAACAATGTCAGGACGGTTTCTCAGCAGGGGAAGGACTGCTACTTTAATGGGGGCTAACCGGTGCTGCAGTGCCAGGACTACTCTTTTGTCTCCTTTCACCTTCTCTTCCCGATAGGCATCAATCAAGAAAGCCAGGGTGGCCCTATCAGCTCCAGCTGATGGCTCAATCACATAGGGAATATACTTTTCCTTGGCAGCCTCATCAAAATAGCTTAAATCCTTTCTACTGTGCTCCGCATGTTGTCGCAGGTCAAAGTCACTGCGGTTGGCAATGCCCTCCAACTCGCACCATCCCATGGGAAAGAGATATTCGATGTCAACACATGACTTAGCATAGTGGGCAAGCTCAGTGGACTCATGATCCCGCAAACGCAAGTTTTCCTTGTTGATGCCCAAATCAAGGTACCAGCGAAACCGTTCATCTACCCAACGCTGGTACCACTCCTCATCGGTTCCGGGTTTAACAAAAAACTCTATTTCCATTTGTTCAAACTCCCTGGTGCGAAAGGTAAAGTTACCCGGGGTAATCTCATTACGGAATGATTTACCAATCTGCGCTATGCCAAAAGGAATCTTACGCCGCATCATTTGCTGGACGTTAACAAAATTGACGAATATTCCCTGGGCAGTTTCAGGACGCAAATAGGTAACTGATGCACTATCTTCCACGGGACCAACAAATGTCTTAAACATGAGATTGAAAGAGCGTGACTCGGTGAGTTCTCCTCCGCAGTCAGGACAAACCTCGCCATCAAGGTCGTCGAACCTAAAGCGATGTTTGCACTTTTTACAGTCCACCAGCGGGTCCGTGAAGCTTTCCAGGTGACCTGATGCCTCCCAGGCAGCAGGATTCATAAGAATAGCTGCATCGAGACCTTCCATGTCATCACGCTCATAGACAGCTGATTTCCACCACGCCTCCTTTACATTTCTTTTAAGTTCAACGCCCAGCGGACCATAATCCCAGGTGTTTCCAATGCCACCGTAAATTTCACTGTTTTGAAATATGATGCCGCGTCTTTTACAGAGAGAAACTATTTTATCCATTTCAATGGTCATAATTTTCCTACCTTTATACAAGATATCCCTGTTTTAGTTGAAGCATCCTGACT
>CALJBY010000095.1 GCA_938024025.1 uncultured bacterium | reverse complement strand
TGATGAAGAAAACATGTCTGCACGCCTGGGAGCCTATGCAGATTACGGACAGCTGCAGGCAGAGGCAATGAAAAAGGGCCTCTGGAATGGTGGAACACCCCTTGCCACCACCCTCTGTAAGCTCTCATCCCAGAGTGCATTCGTTGGTGTTTGGCAGACTGACCATAAATATGGAACCCTTTCACGGAACATTCTCAGTATAAAAGTAGTCATGCCGACTGGTGAGGTTTTGGAAACCGGATCTAAGACTACTGCGGGGGTGGAGGACTTCTGGGAGTTTGGTCCCGGGCCCGACCTCCTTTCTCTCATGAGGGGCTGTGCCGGGACCTCCGGTGTCATAACCGAGATAACGGTAAAACTGCATCCCTGGCCCGGAGGTACAGAACTGCCTGAGCCGGAGGCGGGCCGTCCCAGTATCCCCACCTATGCTGATGCTCGGTACGATACCCCGCCATTTCCACAACGTCACAAATTATTGTGGGTAGAGTTTGATGGTATGGAAACAGAATTAAAGGCCCTGCGGGAGATTGCCAATTCAGGAATCGGTATCGGGCTCAATGCAACAGGTGTTTATAATGCCTACTACTGTTCTCCTACACAGGAAATAACCCTCGACCGGGTAAAAAACCATTTTTTTCCTCCCTATAACTGCTATGTGATTATACAGGGAATCACATCAGAAAAGCAGGTTGTCTACGAAGAAATGGTGATGCGGGAGATCATCAGTGAAGTCGGCGGTAGATTCCTCTCAGACGAATATAAACCTGAGGTGCTCGAGGCACTAGCACCCTGGAATCTGGACTGTATCCGCCATGCTACAGGTTTTCGCATGAACCGGTTTAACTATGCGGGCTCGGTTGTTCCCGGTGGCGGGTTGGAGGACATCGCCTACAAAACCCAGAAGGTGTGGGGGAAAGCACTCGACACCTTTGGTGGAGAGACATACATCACCGACCGGGGTGGCGTTGAGGATACACCCTTTCTCTATTCCATCAATAAAGGAGGGAGATTCTGGCTTTCAGAAGTTGACGTGTATCCCAACCCCACGGACCCCGCTGCCATCGAACGGGCTAATGGGATGGTACTGGCTGCCACTATCAACCTCTTTGCCGATAAGATCGGACTTGCCCCCACGGGTATCGGGATTTCATTCGAGCCCCTTACCTCCTTCTTTCCGGAAATGGGGCCCAATGCCTATCTCCTTTTTCGCAAGATACGTCCGGTTTTTGATCCACAGGGGTTATGTGCGCCCGGCCGCCAAATATTTACCAAGGAAGAATATAACAACTTCCCTGATGCCATACTCACAGCTATAAACAAAATGAGACAACTGTATGGCATGACTCCTGTTGAAAAAGAGGAGGGTTGACCACCCCAATAATACATGAGGATGGAGGATACATTATAATGCTCGATAGTGGCGCTCTAGAAAAAATACTCAGTGAGGACAGGGTTTGTGATGATGTGAAAACACTGGACCAGTTTGCCGGGGATCAATCCTTTGCTCCCCGGAGAAGGCCTGATGCTGTTGTCTATCCCGAAACAGTGGAAGAGGTGCAGGCTATTGTCAAACGTGCCAATGAAACCCTGACGCCCATAACCCCCTTAAGTTCAGGCCTCAATTTACACGGTGCAGCTGTGCCCGATCACGGCGGTATCGTCCTCAACCTGTCACGCATGAATAACATTCTCATGATTGATGAGCAGAATCTATTTGTGATGATAGAGCCGGGAGTTACCTACGAACAGTTACAGGATTATTTGCTCGAACGGGGATATCGGCTCATGGTTCCTTTTGGGGTGCCTCCCCACCGTTCAGTGCTCACGAGCTACCTGGAACGTGATCCGGTAATGGCGGCACCAAGTTTTGAATACGGAAACGCGCTTATTATGGACACCGAGCTGGTGCTTCCTCCCGGAGAGCTCTTTAAAACAGGCATATGGTCAACGAGTAATAAGCCCGGTGGCCCTATGGGGCCGGTGAGAACAATACTCTTCAGGCTCTGGACCGGGGCGCAAGGTACACTGGGTATCATGACCAAGATGTGTGTCCATATTCATCATCATATCAAGGAAAAGAAAATATTTTTTATCTCCTTCAATAACCTCTCTGACGCGATAGAGCCCTTAAAGTGTGTTCAGCGGAAAGAAATTGGCCTGGAATGCTTTCTCATGAATAATTTTAACCTCGCCGCTCTCATGAACCCCGAGTGGGATATTCCTGCTTCTTTCCCCTCCGCACCACAGGAATCGGATAGCTTTGCCAAGTTACGGAAGCACCTTCCTCCCTGGGTGATGGTTATCTGCCTGCAGGGGGCACCACGTCATCCGGAAAAAAAGATTGCCTATGAGGAAGAGGCACTACGTGATCAGTGTGAACAGCTCAATCTTCACCTGATGGAATCTCTTCCTTCCTGTGCAGGGCTTGAGAGAACCATTACTGCTGAGATACTGAAACCATGGAGTGTGCTCAAGAAATTCAATTATCGTGGATCAGTTCATGATCTCAACTTTAAGTCACCTTTGAAGAAAATTGCTGAAATGGAATCTGTTATTAATGAAGTATGTGCAGCAAACGGCTACGACGGTGATAGTCTTGGCGGATACCTCTTACCCATTGAACGGGGAAGGGCTATTCACTGTGAATTTGATCTCCACTGTGTCCAATCTGAGAGCCCTGAAAGAGATCAGGTCAAAGAGACGTGGCTTAAGGCCAGTGAATCCCTTATGAATAGAGGAGCCTATTTTAGCCGTCCTTACGGACCGTGGGCTGATATGATGTACCGGAGGTCAGGCAATTACACAGAGAGACTCAAGGAGATAAAGGCCGCAGTAGATCCCCAGTCCATTATGAATCCCGGCAAACTGTGTTTCTAGCCAAGTGTCATTCCTGTCCGAAACAAAAGTGATGCTCTTCGTACACCCCCATCAAATAAGCTTCCCTATATAACCGGGAGGCAGGGCAGGGCATCCCAGAAATTACATTTAACACGAAAATAGATTTTACGATGCCCCTCACCTACACCCTGTTAAATATCCTGTGTCAGTAGACGAACACAAGAATTTGATTGCTCAGTTCGGAATTGTATTGTGCTATTTTCTGTTTTTTCATTTAACAGGGCAAGCCCTCTCCCCAAGGGGGAGAGGGGATAGTAGCTTCGCCCAGACCATCTCCCCTCCCCCCTGGGAAGGGGATTACGAAGCGGTGCTTTCTCGGCACTTCCCGGTAAAGTGAGAGAGGGTGGTTCACCAAACTACAGCCGAAGAAAATCCTTTACTTTTAATGATGGATAGCTTAAAGTCATTTTTTTTGTAGAGTGGTATTTAGGTTTTTATATGTGCTTTGTGCATCTTCGTGTTCTTCGTGGTTGAGTCTTGATAATACTGTTTTCTAACAGGGGAGGTTTTGATGAAAAAGTTTGATGTGGTTGTTGTCGGTGCGGGACCGGGCGGATGTATGACAGCTAAAATATTGTCTGAGAACGGATTAAGCGTGGCTCTCCTTGAGAGAAAAACCGACATGACCCAGATTACCAGAACCTGTGCCACTATGGTAGCCATTGAAAATGAACGCTACTTCAATGAGAGAATGTACTTAAATGAGAAAAACAAGAGAATAATTTTTCCGGAAACGGGATTTTCTGTCCCCTACGATGGTCCTTTCTGTCCTTTTTATAACTGGAATATGTATTCCCCTGATGGGAAACATACTGTCCAGCTGGGTGACTACAAAGCACGTGAGGCACAGGGGAAGCGTCTTTCCGTAACCTATAGCAAACAGCATCTCCTCGATGGTATTTTGAAGGATGCCGTCGATAATGGTTGCAGGGTTTTCCCCTCAATGAATGTCATTGATGTCGTTAGTTCTTCAGGTGGCGTAAAAGTATACACGCGTGAAGGAACTATTTTTGAAGGTGCCTTTGTGGTTGCCGCCGACGGTGTCAATTCCAGAATAGCCCATGTGACGGGTATGAACAAAAAGCGTTTGTTTTATGGTACCATGACGGGGCTTGGACTCTATTTGAACAACTTCAAGATCACCTATCCTGATGCCTTTAACTGGATTGCTTTTTACCACCACGCTAACAGACTTCCTATGGCATTTGTTGCAACGCCTACCCCCTATTCCGATGCAGAATTTTGGCTCTGGGGGAGTTTTATATCTTCCCCGCCAGAGGGTGGTGCCGATATTATGGGTGAAGTAAAGCACCTCTTCAAGCATAGTGCTTATGCGCAGTGGTTTGAGGATACGGAGATTGTTCGACACAACTGTCATGTTTTAAATATGTGGTCTCCACTTCCTACCCCCTATCTCGATAATATTATTTTTGTGGGTGATTCTGCCTGGACAGTGGAGGCAGAATGTACAGGCTCAATGATGGGGGGCTTAAAAGCAGCGCATGCCATTACAACGGCATTTCGCGACAATAAGATAAATAGAGAAGGGGTGAAGAGCTACATTACCTGGTGGGAGAATACCTTCCCAAAGGGCGAAAATTACAGGGATATTATTACACTCTTTGGTATTTTTGAGCTTATGGATGAAGACGACGTTAACTACCTCTTCAGCCTGCTTGATGAAAAACCACTCGACGTAACCCTTAACCCCTATCGTGCGAATCAGATCATCAATCAGGTTATCATGCAGAAAGTTGGTCAGATACAAAAAGAAAATCCTCAGTTCTTAGCCAAACTGCAAGCTTCTGCGGCGATCCCCCTGGAAAAGATATTGGAACCTTCAGTGAGACGTGCATTTCCCAATGTTTGAGTATTGTCTATCCGTAGCACCTCGCAATGATGGTGTTTTTCGATAAAAGATAAAAAAATCATAAAATAGTTGACAAATAGTCCGTTATAGGGTAAATTACGAAATTAAATTTTTTTGAGGTAACTATGGCAACAATCAGTGCAAAAAAGAATGAAGTTGGAAGAACCTGGTATCTCGTCGATGCTGAAAATAAGGTGCTCGGCAGGCTGGCTACCCAGGTAGCAACAATACTCAGGGGCAAGCATAAACCTATCTTTACCCCCCATGTGGATACCGGTGATTTTGTTGTTGTGATTAATGCTGGAAAGATACATTTAACCGGTAATAAGCTCGACAATAAAATGTATTATCGTCATAGTGGTTATCCGGGTGGTATTACGGCTAAAACTGCCGGTGAGCTGCTGGAAAAAAAACCGGAAACTATTATCAAGCATGCAGTGCGGGGAATGTTACCAAAAAATAAACTGGGTAGGGAGCAGTTTAAAAAACTGAAGGTTTATTCTGGTAAAGATCATCCCCATACCTCACAAATGCCACAAGAACTCAAAATCGTCTCAAAGGTTAAGGAATAGCACTTATGGAGAATACAGTATTTTACGCAACGGGAAAACGGAAAACCGCTATCGCACGGGTCAGAATGGTAGCTGGTGACGGTAAGTA
>CALJBY010000094.1 GCA_938024025.1 uncultured bacterium | reverse complement strand
TCTATGAAGAATCTGATAATGAAATAGCAGGAAAAATCCTTCAAGCACAAAAGCTCCTGCCCAAGGTAACCATCAAAGAAGATTTTTTAAGAATTGTTGCCAGGATGTGCATCGAACTGGATGTCGATGGTCATCGGCCTGATATTATCATTACACGGGCTGCCATGACCAAGGCTGCCTATGACGGGAGAAAAAAGGTCAGTGAGGATGATATGATCTTTGCATCAGAGATTACCCTGGGATTTCGTATGAGGCGGACGCCTTTTGAAGAGGCTGCCCTGGGTGCCACTAAATTTCAGCAGGTATTAGACCATGCAAAAAAGCTGGAGGCGGAGGAGAAAAAGAAAAGGCGAACACTAAAAAGGACACAACCAAAGAAGACCAGGAAAAAAACTGCGACGTCCAAGAAGACTAAAAAACCTATTTCTAACAAGGAAATCTAGGAGTTAGTAAATGGCAAAAACACAATTTAAAAGAGTGGTCTTTCCCTTTAACGCCATTGTGGGGCAGGAGAAGATGAAAAAAGCACTCATCTTAAACGCTATCAATCCTCAGGTGGGAGGGGTGCTGGTTCGAGGTGAGAAGGGAACGGGAAAATCAACTGCCGTGAGGGCCCTGGCTGAACTCTTGCCTGAGATCGAGGTGGTGCGGGGATGTCCCTTTAACTGTAATCCCAGGGATATTTCTGAGATGTGTCCCACCTGCAGGGACACGGTTCTCTCTACCCAGGATAAACCTGGTAATGGCGGTATCAAGAGGGATAAGCGGAGAATCCGGGTTGTTGATCTTCCCCTTGGATCAACGGAGGACAGGCTGCTTGGAAGTCTTGATATCGAAACTGCCATTAAAGAAGGAAAGAAATCACTGGAGCCCGGTATCCTGGCTGATGTCCATCGGGGAATACTCTATGTGGATGAGATCAACCTGCTTGATGATCATGTGGTTGACATCCTCCTGGATAGTGCTACATCGGGGGTGAATGTGGTGGAGCGGGAGGGGATCTCCTTTGCCCATCCATCACGGTTTATTCTGGTGGGGACCATGAATCCTGAGGAAGGGGAACTGAGAGCACAACTGCTCGATCGTATCGCTTTACATATTCCCATAGAGGCCCTTCATGATGTGGATGCGCGGGTGAATATTACCCTGCTTCGGAATATGTTCGAGAAGGACCCGGAGAAGTTCTTAAGAGAGTTTGAAGCCGAAAATGAAAAACTGCGAAGAAAAATCAGGAAGGCCCAGAAAGCACTGAACAGTATTGCTATCAGTGAACGTACGCAGCTGCTCATTTGTAAGATGTGTAAGGAACTCGACGTTGAGGGTCACCGTCCTGATATCATGCTGGCCAAGACTGCCATGACCCTGGCTGCCTATCACGCTAAGAAGGAGATCGGAGAGAAAGAGATAAAAGAGGCGGCAGAGTTTATCCTGCCTTTCAGGATCAGGAAGAACCCCTTTGGTGAGGAGGAGCAGCGGGAGAATATATTTGATGATATCATTGACCAGATTGCGGATGAATTGGACCGGGAACCTCCTCCCATGGATAACCAGGATGATACTGAACTGGAGGACACGGAGGATGCCGAGGAGATAGAAGGTAAAGTTCATAAAACGGGCAAGCCGGTTGAGGTCCCCAAGGAGATTAATAAAAGAAAGCGGGACCGGACAGTCAGGTCCGGCTCAGGGAAAAGGATGAAAACCCTTGCAACGGGGAGAAAGGGGCGCTATCTCAAACCAAAAATTCCCAAAGAAGATATCTCCGACATTGCCTTTGACGCCACGGTGCGGGCGTCTGCGGTTCATCAAAAGCACAGAAAAAAAAACTCTAGAGTCAGCCACGCCCTCATTATCAAAAAAGAAGACTTGAGGGAGAAGGTTCGTCAGAGCAAAGTCTCCACCCTTATCGTGCTCACCGTTGATGCCAGTGGTTCCATGGGAGTGATGAACAGGATGGAGGCTGCCAAGGGAACGGTCTTTTCCCTACTGATGGATGCCTATCAGCATCGTGATCGGGTTGCCATGGTGGCCTTTAAGGGAAAGGATGGACATATACTCCTCCCGCCAACCAGTGGTGTTGAACTTGCCAAAAAGATGCTGGTCAACCTCCCCACGGGAGGTAAGACCCCACTTGCCGCAGGGGTTATGAAAACACTTTCCCTCATTAAAAATGAAAAGCGAAAAGATCCCACCGTGGTACCCATGCTGGTATTGATCTCAGATGGCAGGTCCAATATCTCCATCGTTGAAGGGGCAGATCCCATGGGAGAGATAGAAAAATTGGGAACTATGGCCCAGGAGGAAGGTATCCATTCTATTGTGATTGATTCAGAGGTGACCAGAAAGGCAAAGTTTACTGGCTTTACCTTTGAATTTGCCAAGGATATTGCGGAGTATTTTAATGCAAAATATTTTCGCCTTGATAAGCTCAATGAGGTGACTCTGGGGAATGTAATTACCATGGAAAAAAATCTTCTGGTCGATGCACTCCAGGGAAAACCAGCACCTTGAGCCAGAAGAGGGTTGTTTCTCACTAGTAAATATGCAAACATACCAAATCACTATTTTTCACTATGACCGATTGCGATGTCACAGATAAAAATATGTCCTGAATGCCGAACTGAATATTTCCCCCATATAGAGTGTTGTGCGGACTGTGGTGCTCTTCTCCTGTCCCCCGAAGAAAACATGATGGCGCAGGAGGAAAAGAAGCGTCTGGTTGATAAGGATTCGTGGGCCCCGGTCATCGTCAGGAAAGGTAGTATAAAGTGGATGAATGAGCTTTTTGATGTGCTTACTGATTCCGGAATTCCCTGCGTCGTTAGTGCTGAAGAGGGGTGTAGCAAAGGAGGGTGCGGAGCAACCTACTGTTTGCTGGTATCCTCCCCGAACGGTGAAGTGGCACATGAACGAATTGAGGAATATTGTGTGGAGATACATCCGGAGATCAAAGATTCACAGGAATTGATCAGTCAGGGAAAATGTCCTGCCTGTGGTTACGCTGTTAATGCTGATGCTGTTGATTGTCCGGACTGCGGGCTGACTCTCCTTATTATTGAGGAATGAGTAGTTAAGGGGACGGAGTTTAAAAATTAAAAAACCTAACTTTCAATCCGCTAGTTTTCACTCCGTAGAGGCAGGTGATCTCAATCGTTAGGGATATAATGATTCCAGCCGGCTACATGGCGAAGCGTGTGGAGAGGAGTCCTGATTGGCTAGGTGCACCAAACGTAGATGACATCTATTCCGTCAGCTCATGCATATCTGAGGATTTCGCTGATTACATAAATTATTGGCAACACAACGGTTATTGGTTCTTTGATTCTCCCGATGTTATTTACCAGGTAACGCAACAGAACTCAATACACCTAGGGGGCACTAAGCTTTTCTATTAC
>CALJBY010000093.1 GCA_938024025.1 uncultured bacterium | reverse complement strand
AGTTAAAGTCCAAGGATAAGATAGATTTTGACTTTGGTTTTAGTAATGACGAAACCCAGGGCACTTGTGCAGACGTCCAGGAGGATATTTACGACACCGTTCTCAACTCTGTTTTAACCCCGGAACAACGGAATAAATATGAAGCAGAAGGGAAAAGCTTGTCCTTTATCCAGGATGACGACCTGCCTCCTCTGGATGATTCCACAAATCCGGTAAACAGGGGCAGCGCATGGCTCGATGTCGACCCGGCTGACAAAGTAACCCGCGAAGGTGACAAGTACTCTTATGAGCCACTCAGTCTGTATGTTGAGCATGATGATCCTACATTTGAGGAAGACAGATATCGTGGCGTGAGATATTGTAAGTGGTTAACCCATCAGGCCATCTTAAGCTGGATGCTGGAAAAAAGTTTTGAGGATGATCCTGTTTTGATAACCCCGACCATTCCGGAATGCGATCAGCCGTCTTCGCTTGAAACAGAATTTGGAAGCTGTCTTTTTTATTTCGTTCACAGCGAATCCTATTTCTGTTCAGACTATACCGGCAGAGGATTTGCTTCTTTTGAAGAGACTGAAGCGAAATGTAACTCACGTGATGCAACAGGTACTGAATTAAGCCCTATCTTTAAAGAGGTCTCCTGCAGCGAAAGAACCGAAGAAATTGAGGCAACCATCCCCGGTTACCAGGGACACACAGGCATCTGTGTTGTGCACTGCCAGGCAGATAATGAGTTTATCTGGAATATTTACACCGATGACCCTGAGTCCCTTTGCGAGGGCTTCGTTTTATTCTATCCGGAAGACTTTGAGTAAATAGAAAATCAGGGCAATGGGTAAATTAAATTTTAGAGGTGCTTTATGAAAATTCGAAGGTCAACAGTTGTCTCATTTACATCATTAATCGTGTTTCTTTATGGTGTCGGGAATGTAACAGCAATTGAATGTTCACATCCATCCTTGCCGATAGCATCAGATGCTTTGGTATCAAGTAGTACGGTTAGGGTAGAAACAGTAGAAGTAGATAGCTGGGATGGCTTATCGCCAGCTGAGCCTGATGACAACATCTATTATGCTTTTGAACCGGCAGACAAAAAGCCGACGACCGGGTTCATAATACTTCCTGGCGGTAATTGTGATCCGAAGGCATATGCACCCGCTGCCCATGCAATTGCAGCAAAGAGATATTTAACTGTCATTGTACCGGTGCCGAATTGTGTTGCAATAGGGGGGCGGGGAAGAGCTGATAAAATAATAGAAGACTTTGCAGAAATTGAAAACTGGGTGATAGGGGGCCATTCGGTTGGAGGCACTGCAGCATGCATGTATGCCGCTAATCATAGTACTATTGATGGTGTTGTTATTTGGGCGTCCTTGTCACCCGGCGGGTTAGAAGATACAGGCATGAAGGTTTTGACTCTTTACGGTTCAAACGACGGCAGGGTAGGGTCTGAAGATGTTTTGGCAAATGCCGGTGCATTGCCCGCAGATACTATCTTCAAGGAAATTGAAGGTGGCAATCACACCCAGTTCGGCTATTTTGATACAACCCCGGATCTTTATATGACAGAAGACAATGCGGCCACCATTACACTGGAAGAGCAGCAGGAAATCATTGTGCGAGAAACTACGGATTTTCTTAATATGATTAGCGGCCGTACAGCATGCCTTGTATCTAATCTCCTGGGCAAAGAAGACGCGAGGCTTGATACAGTGAGGCAATTTCGCGATGAGGCATTGTCAGAAATCTCAATGGGCAGCAAATGTATTGAGCTTTATTATAGAAATTCGGCTGGAATAATTGCGGTTCTTGATAAGTACCCGACAATCAAAGAATCTGCAAAGAAAGCTCTGGAGGTACTGGTACCTATGATAAAGTTATTGTTGAAATAAAAGGGCAGTGCTGAATGAACCATCAAGATATACAAGTGTTAATCCCCCAAATCTAACACACCAAAATTTAAAAGGCAGGGTTCAAAATGACTCTGCCTTTGTTCTTGGATGCCTAGATATTGTGGGTGCGCCGGGAAGACCGGCAAGGAGTAATGGATGAAAGTTCCAGACGGTGAAGGAGTAGAGAACCGCACCGGCCCTGAGTCATGCGTGTATATCCGTAAGGATATGGGCGAAGCGTTGCCAGGGGACTTACGGGCAGGGCTATTGGGCCGCGAAAGATATAGTAAACTTCGGGGTGCCGACGTTTATGGTATGAGTCATCCTTGGTATTTCGACACCTCATCAGTGGTTCGCTATCGCTCGTCTCCCTGGAACCCATCTGCCATGATTCTTTGTCATGACGTTTCCTTAACGCTCACCACAAGGGCCCTTCACCCTTGCAGTTTAAGGTAGTTTTAAATCTACGTCTTCAAGTCGATTCGGGGGGACCTTTCCTCATCTCCCATGCAGCTTGATGGCACACGTTGATGTTGTCAGTCACAGTCCATCTGTGATATGAGCGGTTGAAATATTTTCTTTACTATTATTGTCAAGTATGATAAATATATGCTTGAATAATTAATTTAGTTAGGGCTGGATGCCTATGCATCAACGTGGAAATTATCATTATATCTATCAAAGACTATTTTCATAAATGCTACAGGTATTTGAAAACAACCACCATTTCCTTAAATGCAGAGAGTTCAAATGTTGGAAAAATGGAAAATAATAAAAGCTTAGAGCAATACAATTATTGTGGTGAGGGAATACAACAGCTTATAGAATCGTATAGTACTGATGAACCTCCTTTTATTACAGCAAATGATCTCAGGTTTCCTGAAATAGATGCTGATTCTGGAATCATAAGGGAACTTAAATCTGTTTTCTTCCCCAAATATTGGAATAGGGGTAGTGATTATAATCCATCCAATAAAGCATTACTTGAAGCCCAGTTGAATAATCTGGGCACTTTGTTGTTTGAAGACATAAGCGCACACTGGAGAGCATACTCTTTGGACCATGCAGAAACCATGTCCGATGAGGAAATTGAAAAAAAATCACAAGCTGCAGTTCGTACTTTATTGAACAATCTGGGTAGAATACGCGATACATTAAAATGTGATGTGGATGCTGCTTTGAATGGTGATCCTGCAGCGCAAGGTCCAACAGAAATCATTAGATCCTATCCTGGATTTACAGCGATTCTCCTGTACAGAGTTGCCCATGAGCTCTATCAGCAAGAAGTTCCCTACTACCCGAGAGAATTAAGCGAATATGCCCATTCTAAAACAGGCATTGATATTCACCCTGGTGCACAAATTGGAGATTGTTTTTTCATAGACCACGGTACGGGGGTAGTAATAGGAGAAACTGCACAAATTGGAAATAATGTAAGAATATATCAGGGGGTAACGTTAGGGGCACGAAGTCTGCCAAAACGCAGCATCGGTCCATTACGGGAAAGCAAAAAGAAAAGACATCCTACCATTGAGGATAACGTGATCATTTATGCGGGGGCTACCATTGTTGGTGGACCTACTGTAGTCGGTAAAGATTCAATTATATACGGTAGTGTCTTCATTGCCAAGTCTGTCCCTGAAAAGACGCAAGTGTTTTTATTGCCACCCCCTCATCAAAAAATGTCCTGATTAAGATTGTAATTGATCTACGCACTATAAAACGAAAAATAAACTGAGGTGTTTTATGGAAATCTTTTCTGAAATTAAAGAAATACTCGTAAAGGAATTAGCTCTGGACGAAGAGGCAGTGGTGCCCGAAGCTCATTTGCAGGATGATCTTGGTGCAGATTCCCTGGCCCTTCTTAATTTAACAGAGCTCATCGGGAAGCGATATGACATAGGAATTACTGGCGATGACCTCGTAGAAATTAACAGTGTAAGTGAGCTCGTGCAATTGATTGAATCAAGAATCTCCTCGAAATAGTAATCCAGTCTGGCATTGAACGAGACACGTGGTGAATATGAGATTTTATAGTTGTGTTGACGTCATTTTTGTAAAGAATTTTTTTTAGTAAGGGGGGAGACAGGCATGAAATATTCAACAATAACAAAAGACTCTTTCGAACAGCATGCGGTAAAACCTAATATCCAGGATTATCATAAGATGTACAGGGAGTTCAGCTGGGACAAGATCTCCAATGATCTGAGCTGGTTTGATAAGGAACACATAAATATTGCTCATGTGGCTATAGATGCACATTTGGAAACAGATCGGAGAAATAAGAAAGCCCTGGTATGGGAAAGCAAAAAGGGAAAGGTGGAGGAGTATACCTTTCTAGAGCTTTCGCGACTCAGCAATAAATTCGCAAATGTTTTGGTCAAAGAGCTTGGTGTTCAAAAAGGAGACCGGGTCTTCTTTTTCTTAGAACGAGTCCCGGAAATATTCATAGCTATTTTAGGAACACTTAAAGCTGGTGCGGTTATTGGTCCACTTTTTTCGGCTTTTGGACCAGATGCCGTAAAGGATCGTCTTGCAGATAGCGAAGCAAAAGTACTGATAACCAGCCCTGCTTTGAAAAAGAAAATCATTGAGATTCTTCCAGAACTGCCTGCTCTTCAGAAGGTCATGCTCGTTAATCGAGAAAAAGCACCTGTTGATCCTGACGATCTGCTCTATGAAAAGATGATGTCTAACGCTTCAGATTCCTTCGATACAATTAAAACCCATAAAGAAGATTATGCCATCATTCACTATACTTCCGGTACTACCGGCAAACCTAAGGGTGCTGTTCATGTACATGGAGCTGTTGTGGGACATTATACCACTGCTAAGTATGTTCTTGACCTGCATGCGGATGACATATATTGGTGTACAGCTGATCCGGGGTGGGTTACGGGAACTTCTTACGGAATGTTTGGACCATGGTCAAATGGTGTAACCCAGGTTGTCTATGAAGGAGGATTTAGTGCTAAATACTGGTATGGTTTTCTCCAACGGATGAAAGTGACGGTCTGGTACACGGCACCTACAGCCATCAGAATGCTCATGAAATCAGGCGATGAGCTACCAAATGAGTATTGCTTTGATACCTTACGGTACATGTGCAGTGTAGGAGAACCCCTTAATCCCGAAGCAGTTGTCTGGGGAGAGAAGATCTTTGGAAAGGCCTTTCATGATAACTGGTGGCAGACAGAAACCGGCGCTATTATGATTGCCAATTACCCTATTCTGGATGTCAATCCCGGATCTATGGGAAAACCCTTTCCTGGCATAGAACCAACAATTCTGGATGATGATTATAATGAACTGCCACCTGGCAAAGAAGGGAATCTGGCTCTAAAGCCCGGGTGGCCATCTATGTTTCGTACCTACTGGAAAAATGATGCAATCTATCAATCACGGTTTAAAAATGGATGGTACATTACCGGAGACAAGGCAAAAAGAGATGAAAACGGCTACTTCTGGTTCATGAGTCGGGCAGATGATGTGATTAATACGGCCGGGCACTTAGTGGGTCCTTTTGAGGTGGAATCGGTTTTGATCGAACACCCTGCTGTGGGAGAGGCTGGAGTTATCGGTAAGCCAGATCCAATAGTTATGGAGGTTGTAAAGGCCTTTGTCTCCCTGAAAGATGGTTACGAACAATCAGAAGAATTGAAGCACGATATACAAAAATTCGTGAAGAAAAGGCTCTCGAGTGCTGCTTCTCCACGAGAGATTGAATTCCTTCCTACACTGCCCAAGACGAGAAGCGGAAAGATCATGCGGCGATTACTTAAGGCTAAAGAACTCGGGTTACCATTGGGAGATACCTCAACCATAGATGATGACTGAAAGAAGGACGGTGTTACGACTCGATTGTCTGAAAGATTAGCGGGCTACCTTTTCTCAATAAACCCTTTTCATGGTAGCAATTACATCGTCAGCATTACAATTGCTAATGGTAATTGAGTCTCGCGGCGGAGAAGGACTAGAACAGGCAATGTCTCCAATAACATTACTAGTGCGATAACGTACAAAGTCCACCTTTTATAGTGTTATTATCAATAAATGTATAATCACCCGCCAAGCGTACATTTTTATCCTGCGTTGTCATTTCCAAGAGTATTTTTCCATCTGGCAAAAACTCCATATTGTGTGGTTCGTTTCTAGTCTTACTATTTGGATAGTAATTATTTGATCCATTCCTGTCCTGCCACTTACCCGCAATGAACTCTTCTCGTTGTGGTGCTTCTGACTGTGATCAGTATGCAATTAATAAAAGAACAGAAGATGTGCTGGTGTAAGGATTATTGGTATATTTGGGTATATTTAAAGTATATTTAGATGCTTTTAGATATAAAATAAAAATAGCGTTAATACTTTATAGCTGGCTGCCGATAAGCATGTTATGCTATCGTTATTAAGAAAGGCACTTGGGAACACTTCCCGATGTATATCCCAGCTTTCCTACAAGTGTAACTTTCCTTTTTTTATCAAAAACTTATAAATAAGTGTAACGCCCTTACGTATCTCAGTTAACACTCGAGGAAGAAAGTTTGATTTGCCGTGGAGGGGGGCAAGCTATCTGCTCGGGGGCACAATTATCAGCTATTAGAAAAAGTTTCTTAGTTTTTTAAGGGCGTCCCCCCTTGCGTACATCACCAGGTGACCGTTTCTATGCAAAACGAAGGTAACCGTCCTTACAAAATTATCAGGGTGTTCATCATTATTATCTGGATGCTGCTGATGGGTGTTCTTGTACAGAGGACCTATTTTAATGCTGCTGAGAGCTACAGC
>CALJBY010000092.1 GCA_938024025.1 uncultured bacterium | reverse complement strand
CCCAGATTCAACGGTACAAAGCCAAGATATCAGGCCCCCTGCTTGACCGGATTGATATCCACGTGGAAGTTCCTCCTGTCCGATTTCAAGACATCAGTACCCAGCGTTCTGGAGAAACATCAGGACACATTAGGGGGAGGGTCGAAAAAGCACGGGCTCTTCAGAAAGAACGGTTTAAAGGAAAGAAAGTTTTCTGTAATGCCCTTATGGTTTCCCGCCATATCAGGAAGTTCTGCCAGGTTGATGAATCTTCTCAGATACTCCTGAAAGGAGCCATGGAAAAGCGCGGCTTCAGTGCCCGGGCGTACACCCGTATCCTGAAGGTTTCCCGCACTATTGCTGACTTGGAAGGAGAGGCGCAGATACAGGTGCATCACATTTCAGAAGCCATCCAATACAGAAGCCTGGACAGAACCCTTTTGTAAAAGACGAGAGCACAATGAAAATAGGGGACGTGAAAATAGGGGACGTAGGTTCTAAGACAACTTGAGCAGGAGAGCAAAGAGATAAGGAAACAGACATGCCCAGACAACCAAGACTTGATACGCCCGGGGCTTTGCATCATGTAATAAGCCGGGGTATTGAGGGAACAGAGACATTCAGGAAAGAAGAGGACCGGATTGATTTTATCAACCGGCTGGCAGAACTGTGTCGAAAGGGTGCAATCGTGGTATATGCCTGGGCACTCATGTCAAACCATTATCATTTACTGGTAAGGACCGGCAAGCAACCGCTTGCCAGCAACATGAGAAGACTTCTTACCGGATACGTCGTTAATTTCAATCGAAAACACAAGAGATGTGGTCATCTTTTTCACAATCGTTACAAATCAATCGTGTGTGAAGATGATCCCTATCTTTTAGAGCTGACACGATATATTCATTTAAATCCATTACGTGCAGGAGTTGTAGGCAGTCTTAAGGAGTTACAGCAGTACCAATGGACAGGTCATGGGGTTATCATGGATAAGGTAAAAAATGATTGGCAGGATGTTGATACCGTCTATGCCTATTTTAGCAGGAGGAGGAACGAAGCAATGGTAAGATATGAATCATTTATACGAGAGGGGATTGCAAAGGGGAGGAGGGCGGAATTAAGCGGAGGAGGTCTAGTGCGAAGCGTAGGGGGGTGGGCGCAGGTAAAATCACTCAGAAGCAAGGGGATACTGATCGCATCGGATGAACGGATTTTGGGCAGCGGGGAATTCATCGAACGACTTATTGCTGAGGCAGAACAAAGGGAAAAGGAGACGTTACGGTTGAGAAGAAGAGTGCCAGATTTAGAAGAATTTGCTGAGAGGATATCGAAGATGCAAGGGATAGAAAGAAATGAACTGATAATGGGAAGCAGAAAGAGTGAGGTGCTAAAAGCGCGAAAGATATTCTGTCAGGTAGTGGTGAAAAAGGCAAGATATTCAGGAGCAGAGGCAGCACGTTTTCTGGGTATATCAACTTCAGCGGTAAACCGTTTAGCGAATGAGGAGGAATTACCAGAAGTTGAAGAAGTAATAAGTTGATAAAGAACCAACGTCCCCCCTTTTTGTGCTAACAGGGTTTACTTTCAGGCATCTTTGTGTTTTAATGGGCTCGGAGTGATAGGGTTCAACACGACGGATGGGAATGTACTGTCAATACTCATAACCATATCTAACTACAGCAGGTCATCATGACGTCGGAAACATCAGCACCGCCGCCCAGGAAATCACCGGGAAAAAGGAAAGTATACTGGACGCTTTTTTGTGTCTTCATCGTTCTCTTGATTGTATCGGCTGCTCTCCTTGCAGGGTTTTATATCTATTTCAGCAAGGGTCTTCCCCGTTTAACCTCTGTCAAAGATTACTCGCCCAATGTAGTAACACAGGTATTTTCAGAACATGGGGAGGTGATCGCAGAGTTTTTTGTTGAGAAGCGCTATGCCATTCCCATAGAGGATATGCCTACCGAACTTATAGAAGCATTCATCGCCGCGGAAGATGCCCGATTTTTTGAACACCAGGGAGTCGACCTTTTTAGCATCATGCGTGCCCTTATCAAAAATATTACCTCGATGGATATCGTACAGGGTGGGAGCACGATTACCCAGCAGATTACCAAATCATTACTGCTCACTCCTGAGAAGAGCTATGCGCGAAAAATCAAGGAGGCTATTTTAGCCTATCGTATTGAGAAATCTCTTAGTAAAAGTGATATTCTCTCTATCTACCTCAATCAGATCTATCTGGGCCACCGGTCGTATGGGATAGAGGCGGCCGCCTTGACCTATTTTGGCAAAACCGCATCCAAGCTCAATCTGGCCGAATCAGCTCTCCTTGCCGGCCTGCCTAAAGCACCGAGCGCTTACTCTCCTATCCGCCACCTTAATCGAGCGAAACGACGTCAGCGATACGTTTTAGAGAGGATGGTGCAACGGAGATATATTACGGAGGACGAGGCACGAGAGGCTGCAGAGGTACCCATAGTCATTATCTCCGCTGAAAATAAGAACATCACAATAGCGCCGTACTTCACTGAACATCTCAGGAACTATTTAAAACGCACCTATGGCCCGGAGATGTTGTATAGCGGGGGATTGCAGGTGTATACGCCCTTAAATCTCTTTATGCAGAAAACTGCCCAACAGGCAGTAGAAGCAGGCCTGGCAGATTTTGAGAAGCGGGAGGGTTACCAGGAAGGGGAGCCCCGGGTGCAGGGCGCCCTGGTTGCCATGGAACCACAAACTGGCTACATCAAGGCGCTTGTCGGCGGCGTCAATTTTCTTGAAAACCAGTTTAATCGTGCTACCCAGGCCAGACGGCAACCGGGTTCTGCTTTTAAGCCGTTTGTCTATGCAGCAGCGTTGGATAAGTACTATACCACAACTACTCTGGTTATCGACTCTCCGCTTATCTTTACCCTGGAACCTGATAATGATAAGGAATTCTGGGAACCCCGAAATTTTGACCTGAAATATACAGGTCCCGTTACGTTACGAAAAGCACTCAGCGCTTCTCGCAACATTGTAACCATCAAGATCTTACAGGATATCGGTGTTGGCTATGTAATAAACTATGCACGTACCATGGGAATCACATCACCACTCAACCATGACCTCTCTCTTGCACTGGGTTCATCCGGAGTATCTCTCTTAGAATTAACCCGGTCGTATGCCGTCTTTGCCAATCAGGGGTTACGGGTTGAACCTGTTTTTATTACTAAGGTCGTTGATCGGGATGGGATTGTCCTGGAGGAAAATAAACCCAGGTTGCAGCAAGTAATAAGCTCCCAAACTGCTTACCTGATGACGAGCCTGCTTACAAGTGTCGTGAATGAAGGAACCGGTAGAAAAGTAAGGGCTCTCAAGCGTCCCTGTGCAGGTAAAACGGGAACGACCAATGATGTGAGAGATGCCTGGTTTGTTGGTTACACACCAGACATCATTGCCGGAACCTGGGTTGGCTTTGATAATCAAAAACCATTGGGAAAAAACGAAACCGGAGCGGTGGCAGCAAGTCCTATCTGGCTTAACTTTATGCAAGAGGTACTGGAAGGAACTCCCATCAAAACATTTTCCATCCCTGGGGGAATTGTCTTTATGCGTATTGATGCCGAAACGGGAAAACCGGTTACTCCGCTGACGAGGAAAGTTACCTTCGAGTGTTTCAAAGATCCACTTTTCAAAGATACCTTATAGGACAAAAAGCGCTCTGAGATACGGAGGATCGAGTGCGGTGTAAGCAATTTACTTTTTGCACCGAATGATTCCTTCCTCGGTGATGATTATGTCAACCGGTTCATCATGACCACTCTCAGTGGGGACCTCCTCAACCATCTGTACTGCGAAGGCCAGGGCGACAGAAGGCTTGTGAAAAGATTTGAGCAGTCCATCATAGAAACCACCTCCATACCCTATCCTTTGTCCCCTCTGGTCGAAAACTGCACCGGGCGTGATAACAAGATCAATCTCTTCCAGGG
>CALJBY010000091.1 GCA_938024025.1 uncultured bacterium | reverse complement strand
AAAGTATTCGCCCCGCTGCCGGCAGTTGTCCAGGAAAGAATCCTCAAGGAGCACCTCCAGCGTAGCAGCACCTGCAGCAGTGGAGAGTGGATTGCCGCCGAAGGTGGAGGCATGGGTACCTGCTGAAAAACTCGAAGCGATGTCCTCTTTTGCCAGCATGGCCCCAATGGGCATACCACCAGCCAGCGCTTTGGCCAGGGTCATAATATCAGGTTCCACGCCGTAGTGCTCATAGGCAAAGAGTTTACCGGTTCTCCCCATTCCCACCTGTACTTCATCAAAGATGAGAAGCACCCCGTGCCGATCACATAGTTCTCTCACCTGCGCCAGATAGTCAGGTGCAGGGCAGTTTACACCGCCTTCCCCCTGAATAGGTTCTACCATCACCGCGCAGGTAGTATCAGTAATTGCGTCTTCAACTGCTTGAGGATTGTTGAAGGGAACATAGGTAAACCCGGTGAGGAGCGGTTCGAATCCGCAATGAAATTTTTTCTGTTCCGTGGCAGAAAGCGCCGCCATTGTTCTTCCGTGAAAGCTCTGTTCCATGGTAATAATGTCATAGCGGTCCTTTTCCCCTCTGTCATTGAAGACCTTTCGTGCCAGTTTTATTGCTGCCTCATTAGCTTCTGCTCCGCTGTTGCAGAAAAATACCTTGTCGGCAAAAGAGTGGGTCACCAGTAATTCTGCCAGTCTAATCTGAGGCTCGCTATAGAAAAGGTTGGAAACGTGCATGAGCTTTTTACTCTGCTTGTGAATAGCTTCAATGACGCGGGGATGAAGATGCCCTACGTTCAAGACCGCTATTCCTGAAACGAAATCAAGGTATTCCTTCCCGTCACTATCCCAGACACGCATACCTTCTCCCCGGGTAAGCACGATGGGTGAACGTGTGTAGGTACCGAAGATGTAGCGGTCTGTTTTTTCAATCAATGCCTTCATGGATGCTGGGTTCATAATCTATCCTGTAATTTGCGTGCCGATTCCGACATCAGTAAATATTTCCAGCAGGACCGCATGCTTGATCCTCCCATCAATAATATGGGCTTTTGCCACGCCTTCCTTTAAGGCCTGTAGACAGCAGGTGACCTTAGGAATCATGCCTCCTGAGATCTGACCGTTTTTGATGCGGTCCTTCAATTCCCCTTCGTTCATGGAAGAGATGAGCTGGCCCTTTTCGTCCAACACGCCATCAGTGTCCGTTAAGAGCATTAATTTTTCCGCATTAAGTGCAGAGGCAATCTTCCCTGCCACCATGTCGGCATTGATATTATAGGTTGTGCCATCCGTTCCTACGCCAATGGGAGCAATGATGGGAATAAACGTACTGCGATCCAGGGCGTCAATAACGTGAGGGTTTACCGATTGCACCTCCCCCACCAGACCCATGTCCGGGGGTTTGTTACGGCTACCGGAGGAAGCGGAAGATGAGTGCTCAAATTTCCGCGCCGTAATCAGGTTTCCATCTTTACCGCTCAGCCCAACGGCTTTCCCACCGTGCTGATTGATCAAATTAACAATTTCTTTGTTAATCTTTCCTACCAGAACCATTTCCACCACTTCCATGCCTTCTTCGTCAGTTACCCGCAGGCCATCAATAAACTGTGAGGTTTTCCCCATCTTGTTTAAGACTTTCTCGATCTGAGGACCTCCACCATGGACGACGACGGGATTGAGGCCAATGTAGTTCATCAGGGTGATGTCCATGGCAAAATCATTCTTCAAACTGCTGTCGACCATGGCATGACCGCCGTACTTGATGACAATAGTCTTCTGATAGAAACGACGAATATAGGGAAGTGCCTCCATTAAGGTAGAGGCTTTATCAATCAGCTTTTGCATGCGAACCCGCCCGTGAGGGGCATGTGAGATTAGAGTATATAACGGCTTAAATCTTCATCCTTGACCAGGCTGTCCAGTTTATCCTTCACATACGCGGCATCAATAGTAAACTGTTTTTCAGGCACATCAGGTGCATCAAATGAGATCTCTTCCAGCATCTTCTCAATAATGGTATGCAGCCTGCGTGCCCCTATATTTTCAGTGCGCTCATTCACCACCGTTGCGATTTCGGCAAGCTCTGCAATAGCATCATCCTGAAAAATCAATTCAACGCCTTCTGTCAGGAGCAAGGCCTTGTATTGCTTGATTAATGCATTTTGAGGCTCGGTGAGGATGCGCATAAATTCTTTTTTCCCCAGGGATTCCAGTTCAACCCGAATGGGAAATCTCCCCTGGAGTTCCGGTATGAGATCGGATGGCTTTACACTGTAGAAGGCCCCCGATGCGACAAAGAGGACATGATCGGTTTTTACCATGCCGTGTTTGGTAGTAACCGTACAGCCCTCGACAATGGGAAGGAGGTCTCTTTGAACCCCTTCCCGGGAAACATCGGGACCGTGTGACCCGTCTTTTCCTACAACCTTATCAATCTCATCCAGAAAGATAATGCCCGACTGTTCCACCCGTTCAATGGCCTGCTTGGTAACCTTATCCATATCTATTAACCGTTGGGCCTCTTCCTGGGCAATCAGTTCCAGGGCCTCCGTTATCTTCACCTTTCTCTTCCGTGTCTTTTTGGGAAAGAGGTTGCCGAACATGTCCTTGACATTGATGTCCATCTCCTCCATACCAGCTGCGGAGAAGATTTCAACCATGGGAACAGTCCTCTGTGACGTTTCGAGCTCGACGACCCGTTCATCTAACTTGTGTTCCTTCAAGAGCTTGCGCAGTTTCTGCCGGGTGGTACTTTCCTGTTCCTGCTCATTTTTCACCAATTCAAGGGGTTTTTCAGAAGATTCAGGGTGATTCGGCTTCTCCCGCTGGGGGGGAAGCAGGAGGTCAAGTATGCGCTCTTCAGCTATTTCGCGAGCCTTGACCTGAACCTTTTCAACCTCTTCAGCCTTCACCTGATTTATAGCGAGATCGGTTAAATCCCGTACCATGGACTCCACATCACGCCCAACGTAACCAACCTCGGTAAATTTTGAAGCCTCGATCTTCAGAAAAGGTGACTGGGAAAGGTTGGCAAGCCTTCGTGATATCTCCGTTTTTCCCACACCCGTGGGACCGATCATGATAATATTTTTGGGGGCAATCTCATCTTTCAAGTCATCAGAGACATTCTGTCGCCGCCACCTGTTTCTCAAGGCAATGGCAACTGCCTTTTTGGCATTGTGTTGGCCGATAATGTACTTGTCAAGTTCAGTAACAATCTCTTGTGGCGTAAAATTTTTCATAAGCATTCCCGTTCGGTTTTCGGTGCAAACCTTGATGATCCCCTAAAAAGTCAGGGGATGGACGACAAGGTAAAAAGCTTCACATTCAAGGCGCGCAAATCCTGAGGAAAGAGGCGTACTTAGTCGTCAACCTTACAATTCTTCGATGGTGATGTTCTCGTTAGTATAAATGCATATCTCTGAAGCAATTTTCATCGACTGTTCAACAATGGCCTTGGCATCCAGATCGGAATAGTTTACCAGGGCCCGCGCTGACGCAAGGGCAAAGGAACCACCGGAGCCGATAGCGGCAATCCCATCATCCGGCTCTACGACGTCACCCGTACCTGAGATGATCAGGGAATGCTCTTTATCAAGGACAATGAGCAGTGCTTCAAGTTTGCGCAGCAACTTATCGGTGCGCCAGTCCTTAGCAAGCTCTACCGCAGACCGCAGGAGATTACCGTGATGTTGCTCCAGCTTACCTTCAAAACGTTCAAAGAGGGTGAAGGCATCTGCTGTGGCTCCGGCAAAACCGGCCAGCACCTTATCCTGGTAAAGTTTCCTGATCTTGTTTGCTTTTTGCTTCAATACCGTATGACCGAAGGTTACCTGGCCATCGCCCCCTATTGCCACGCTTCCCTTATGCCTCACGGCAATAATGGTTGTTCCTTGAATCGTAGTTCCTGTTTTCATCGGATCTTCCATCAGCAGTCAGTTGTCAGTTACGAGGTTATCCGTTTTTTCCCTGCTTTTAGGATGTGCTTTATCGTAGGTTTCCATCAGTTTACTGACACTTACATGGGTGTACTTCTGGGTGGTAGAAAGGCTCACATGCCCCAGAAGCTCCTGTATTGCCCGCAAATCAGCCCCGGCATCCAGCATATGGGTCGCGAAGGTATGACGCAGAGAGTGCGGGCTGATGTTTTTTAATAGTCCACACTGGTCAATGTATCGATTGATAATCCGGGCCACGCTTCGAGCAGTCAATCTCCCCCCCCGCTGGTTGAGGAAGAGGGGTCGTTTGATCGAAAGAGGAGGTGTGCTCTTGTACCTCACCGCAAGAGCGTTTGAGTAGTTCTTTACTGCCTCAAGTGCTTTTCCTCCGACGGGAACAATCCGTTCTTTTTTCCCCTTACCCATAACCTTAACGATACCAAGGTTTACATCGAGATGTTCTTCATCCATGCCGACCAGTTCTGAAACCCTCAGGCCGCTTGAATAGAGCATTTCCATGATAGCCCTGTCTCTGATTCCCGCCAGTGTGGTTGTGTCCGGCATCGTAAGCAGGGAAAACATCTCGTCAATAGAGAGAAAGCTGGGCATGTGTTTTTCCAGCCGGGGAGTTGAGACAACCGCAGCCGGATTTTCCTTGAGGATACCTTTCCGGATTAAAAATTTATAAAAGGTTCTTAACGATGCCAGTTTTCGCGCAATTGAAGATTTCCTGTTTTTTTTATGAAGAACGCCAAGATATGACCTGATGGTCAGACTGTCAACTGTCGTGAAGTCTCTTTCCGGAAATTCACTGTGTAAATAGTGGCTGAATTGGCGCAAATCATTAAGATAATTGCGTTGTGTATGAGGTGACACATTCTTCTCTACACTCAGGTAGTGCTCAAATTCTTCAAGTAGGGGATCACTTTTCATAGCACAAATTAAAATCAAGTATTATATATCAATCTGAGAAATAAGCAATTAAAAAAGCAGCACGCTGCCTATTCTGAGCTTCAGGGTACCGGTACCGTATCGCACCTCTCTCTTAAACCTGTCGCGTTCCCCCCTCTTTCTTCTTATT
This sequence comes from uncultured bacterium, assembly GCA_938024025.1. Taxonomy (GTDB): domain Bacteria; phylum Desulfobacterota; class WTBG01; order WTBG01; family WTBG01; genus CALJBY01. The sequence goes on along the minus strand of CALJBY010000091.1, from coordinate 2,574 downwards.
TCTGCTATCTCGCCCTGCAGAAACGCTCCATTTTGCTATGGACAAGGTTTGCGTCTTTTACTATGATAAGTCTTTCCGCGCTCTCTGGTGAACCTGCACAAAAGCACCATCTTAAAAAACACCACTATCCCAGCACCTTATAAAACATGATTGATCTCCATATTCATACCATAGCCAGTTCTGATGGTCAACACACTCCACACGAGATTTTCACCATGGCTCAGCATGCGGGACTTAAGGCCATTGCCTTTGCTGACCATAATTCCATAGGAAGCGTTAAGGAGGGGATTGCCCTTGCCAAAGCCTTCAACATTGAATTCATTCCCTGCCTGGAATTGAACACCTTCTATCTGGACCATGATCTCCACATCCTGGCGTACTTTATTGATTATCACAGCGAGGAACTGAGGAAATGGCTTGAAGAAATACATGCGGAGAAAACAATACAGAGCATGAAACGGATAGAGAAATTAAACGAATTGGGATTTGTATTTTCAATTGACGATGTGAAAAAATTCTCAGGGGAGAGAATCCCCACCGGTATCTCTTTCCTTAAAGCCATTGTGAGTAGAAAAGAAAACAGAAGCGATGAGAGAATAGTGAGATTCACTGATGGAGACCGCTCCCACTCTCCCTATGTCAATTTTTATCGTGACTATTTGCGGGGGGGGAAACCGGCGTTTGTCCCCCTGAAAGCAGTAGAAACAGTTTCTGTCATGAAAAGAATACAAAGCTGGGGAGGGATCCCTGTTCTTGCCCATCCCTCTGACACGGGTGATGCAATCATCCTCGATTTAATAAAGGAAGGCCTCCCTGGTTTAGAGGTCTTTTCGAGCTACCATAGTCATCAGGAAGAGGAGCATTTGCTTGCCCTGGCGAAGGAAAACAATCTCTTAGCTACTGCGGGTTCTGATTTTCACGGAAGCACTATAAAGCCTGATGTTACACTGGGGGGTATTAGGGGAAACAGCTATGAGCTGCTTGAAAAACTCAAGGGCGCTCATGCGCACCTGCAGAAATAAAGGAGAAGGGACACACTAAGAAATACCGCGCCCGTATTCAATCATCCTGTTTTACGTGCTTAGTATGCCGGACCTGGTTGTCCACGTGCATCTCTTTAGGTGTCGGATATGTGCCGGGAGCCTTGAGGAAAAAATCTGCGGTAACATACACTACCACTAAATAGAGGGCCACGGCTATGAACTTCGCGCTTAAGCTTAAAGCAGCCCAGGCAAGCTTCAAAACCAGGCAGAAAAGAACTGATGAAACGATAATGGGTACCATGGTTTTTTCCTCCCGTAATGCTTAAACTCTTCCTGGATTTCACATCTTTTTATGTCCACGGTAGAATGCATCTTGGAGGACTAGCCGTATTTCTCCTCCACTACCTCGAGTGATTGACGGGAATTTGTGCTCTCACCGGTTAATGAGCTCCTGACACAGGAGACAAAAACCTCACCGCTACAGGGCTTTTTGATAAATGTACAGGTCCCCAGCAAAGGAACAAACGTTTGAGCAATCGCACAGCGATCATTGGTAATGACGATAAGGGGAACACGGGGAAACACTGTTTTAATCATTCCTAAAACAGTGCGGCCCTTCCCTGCTTTCATAGCAAGATTAGTTATAATAAGATCAAAAGATTCTTGGCAGGACTCCTCAAATGCACCCATGCCATTTTTTGCAATAACTACTCGGTATCCTTCTTTACGCAGTATGGAGGAGTAGCGAGCAATGATCGTATCATCATCATCAATCAATAGAGCCTTCTTAGCAGACAGGGGAGATACCATAGCCATTCCTCACGTATGTTGTTGATAGCCCGATGTTTTTATAAACATAGCAGCAATTTGAATACCAAGTTTTAATAATTATCTTATTTTTATCAATATTACCTGTAACTGCTTTGAATTTAGCTATAATTTATCACATTAAACAACTATATATAATAACAATCAATAAAGTACAAAATGGCTAATTGCCCCAAAAGGAACAAAAAATGTCAATATAAGGTTAAAATACATACATTGCAAGGCCTTACAGGAAAACAATTTTGTACAATTTTTGTCATTGGTGCTTACAATAAGGGCACGGCAATCTTTGATACTGTTAAAATTTTCATGGAAAAAGAGGAATATATGGAACAGGGGAAAGCATCTAACCACAGAGAGCACAGAGGCTGATCTGGGATTGGAGTACTGGAGTGTTGGAGGGATATGAGCTAGCAAGCATGCAAGCTAGCAGGCCTTCACATTTTGGATTTTAGAATGCGGATTGCGGAGAACAGGAAGGATTTATAGCACCGCAGAGGCGCAGAAGGCGCAAAGGAAAGATGAACATCGAACATCCAACGTCCAACATCGAATGTTGAATGAAAAAGAAAAAAAGAATGACGAAAGACGAACAATCGAGTGACGAAAGACGAACAATCGAGTGACGAATGACGAAGGAAAAAACAGGAGCAGCGAGGAACAGGTTACGGGTTGCAGGAATAAGACTTTAGTGCACCGCAGAGACGCCAAGAACGCAGATATTACAAAAGGAAATAACAACTGTTGCGCCTCTCCTTACAAT
>CALJBY010000090.1 GCA_938024025.1 uncultured bacterium | reverse complement strand
TTTTTACGGGACCATCAAACTTGTTTCTCACCGCAAAGGCGCAAAGTACGCAGAGGAAAAACACAAATGCCTAAAATGCACTAAATTGCCTAGAGTGCCTAAATTAAAAACTTCAAAACCGGTAAACCGCAAACCGAACTCCAAAATCCAAAATCGCATCACTCCAACACTCCACTACTCCGTTTTTTTATTCAGCAATCCGCATTCTATAATCCAAAATGTGAAGGCCTGCCAGTGAGCACCTTTGAAAATATGCCTTGCAAATTGCCCGTGTTATGGTAGAGGTTTTAAGGTCAATCTACTGCCGTTCTGTGAATGGCAAATGGTGATGAGGTGTATAAACAATCTCACTACTATCTGAGGAAATGCTTTATGGTTGAGAAGGCGACTGAGCAAAGAAAAGGCAGGAGAAGGACGTCGGATAGTGTCATCACAGCGCTCTCCGGTGATTTGTCGACAATTCTCCATATTCTCAATGAAGAACTTAAGGAAATAGATAAAGAGGTTTTCCTTATCAGTGAGACATCCCCTTTTCTCGGGAGAAGAAAGGAGGACTGGGAACTGCAGATAGAGATAACCCGCAAGCTTAAAAAAATAACTTCTGCACTGAAAAGACTATTGAAAAAGATACCCGATTGAATTTCGTGCCGGGAGACTTTGTGTCACCAGGGACTTCCAGGAATGAGGTTCTCCTTCTGCTGTTGCGAATATTATTCAAAGAAGAAAAATTAAAAATTCAACTGAGTCAACAACGTCTCCCAAAATGAAAGAGCTTACGAATAAAAAGATCGGGGTGGTTTTTTCTTCCGGATTTTTTGGTTTTTTTGCCCACGCCGGGTGTTTTGCTGCACTGAAGGAACTGGGGATTAACCCTGTTGGTTATTCCGGTACGAGTTCGGGCGCGATTCTGGCGGCTTGTGCAGCAACGGGAATGAACACCCACGCTATCAATGATCTTCTCTTCAGTCTCAAGAAGGAAGATTTCTGGGACCCTGAGCCCTGGTATAAGACTGCTATTGCTGCCCTCACCTTTTTTAAGGGGTGGTCAGGCTATCTTGAAGGAGAGAAATTTAAGCGTTTACTTTTAAGCGCGCTTCCCCTTCAACGTTTTGAAGACTTAACCACTCCCTGTGTGATTGTTGGATGTAATCTGTCCCGGTACAGAAAGGAAGTGTTTACTACAGGCAGCATAGCGGAAGCCGTGCAGGCCTCGGGTACTATTCCCTGGATATTCAAGCTGAAAAATATCGGGGGAGATCTCTTTGTGGATGGCGGGTTGGTGGATAAGGTTCCCCTCGAGGAATTAGCCGAGAGAATCAATCCGGAAGTGATCATTGTTCACTATATTTCTTCTCAAAGCCTCAAAGAGAAGGAGAATGCATTTTTGTCAAAGATATTTTCCCCACAGAAGGCCTACACCCTGACCATGGACATCGTGCGTCAGGAACACTACCGCAGCCAGATAAAGCTGGTACAGCAGAGAGGGATCAGGGTGATTGAGCTTAAACCCACCCTGCCCCCGGTAACCCCTGACAGCTTGGAGTCAGGGAGAGCTGCTTTTGAAACGTCATACAACTATACAATGGCAACATTAGGGAGTGACAGTGCATTAAGCATATGGTGAGGTGGCTGGGCAAGGAAGAACTGCTGAGAGGGGATCGTGAGGAGCGGTAATTGATCATGAACAGAGCTGATAATGGGAAAGCACACATAAGTATTGTTAAATCGAGTGATACCCGGAGTGCGGTTAAGCGCGCCCTGGACCTTGTTGGCGGGCTTGAAAAGGCAGTTGCCCATCACTCTTCTATTGTAGTTAAACCCAATTTTTGCGGAGGTGTTCCCGGGGAGCGGGGTTCACACACCAGCATGCCGGTGCTGGAGGCCCTGCTTGAGTTGCTCGTACCCCTTAAGAAAAAGGTCTATATCGGAGAAGCAGATGGGAGTTTTAACCGGGCCGACCAGGTGTTTTCAACGCTTGGTGTCCATGGCGTAGCTAAACGCTACGGAGCCCAGGTGATTAATCTGAGCACAGGTCCTTCTGTGGAGCTGACCGTTCCCCAATCTCTTTCACTTAAAACACTGCGCGTCTCCCGGCTGCTTACGGAGAGTGCTATCATCAGTGTTGCTGTCCTTAAAACACATCCCTGGACGGGGGTAACGTTCACTATGAAGAATATGTTTGGTGCTATCTATGAGCCGGAAAAGGCACTGCTTCATGCAGGCCTGGACAAGAATATTGTGGATATTACCAAAGTGCTGCGTCCCGCCCTCAGCCTGGTTGACGGTATCTATGCGGTTAAACACGGTGGATTCAAGTACGGGGTTTGGGTGGGGTATCCACCGGACAAGATGGACCTGGTGGTGGCAGGGCATGATCCCGTTGCAACCGATGTGGTATGTACGACCTTGTTGGAAAAAGACCCCCGTCATGCAGACTTTATTGAAATGGCAGGGGCCCAGGATGTGGGAGTAAACAACCCCCAGCAGATTAAAGTTGCTACGGAGAACTACTCGTATCAGCCAGGGGTAGAGCCGCACTCCAGAGGGTGAGAACGTTTTTTACAATCCTGGCAGTGGCCCCCCAAATCACGTAGTTGTTATAGTGATAAACAGAGCCAGTGTATGTCTTTCCCTGTCGCACAATGGTCTCTTTCCTTCCATTATTCTCATCGAGCAGTTGAGAAACCGGTATCATAATTATTTCATCAACCTCATCCGCACCGATCCTGAAAGCATAGGGGTACGGGATAACGCCAACTACCGGCGTAACCCGGTAGCGTGTGGAGACAGTTGCCCTATCATCCACCATGCCCAGTACGACCACATCCTGGGGTTGTATGCCAACCTCTTCAAGGGATTCCCGCAGCGCTGTCTTTTCAAAACTTTCATCATCTTTTTCACAGACTCCCCCCGGAAAGGATATCTCACCCTTGTGATGTTCAACCTTCTGGCTCCTTCTGATGAAAAGGATATGGTACGCTTCATGTATGGTGAGCAGAGGAACGAGTACAGCGGAGTGCCGAAGCTGTTCACCGTTGATTACCGATCGATTCCTTTTCGATAACAGCTCTCGTAACTGTTCTTCCATAGGTTTAAAGGATTTGCTGACGGTGATGGATTTTGCTTCCGCAGTGCTTACAGTGGGTTGCGTCTCTATCGTGATGGTCCAGACCGCACTCTTGACATGCCAGAGGCACTTTGCTCATAGAGTCTATAGAGTGTGCAATGAGATTTCGGACTTGCCAGGGGATAAATACTATTCCGCTGATAATGATGCACATGGTGATGATTTTTCCATAGGTTGA
>CALJBY010000089.1 GCA_938024025.1 uncultured bacterium | reverse complement strand
CCCTGGTTATCTGTTATATCCTCTACCCCGTACACCATGGCAGCAGTTTCCCAGCCACAGTAAAGATTTGCGTACATGGGATTTTCTCGCCACTCTCCGTCGATCCTTACTTTTTCAAACTTGATTCCGGGAGAGGAGTCTAATCCCTTTTCATCGAGCATACGATACACAAAGGCAGTACCCTCATACTTGTCCTGGTCCACCTCTTTTATTTTCAAGATCTTGCCCCGCGCTTCAAGGGCAGCAATGTAATCACGCAGGGTTTCATACGGCCCCGTTGGTTGTACTTTCTCTGCGCTGCAGGAAAGGCTGTAAGAGAAAATGAAGAAAAGAGCAGTTAATGAGATCAAACAATTCCTTGGTGCTTTTCTTTTCATGATCATACCTCCTTACGAGTGAGCGTATCTTACATAGTTTCCTATAGCAGAAGCGCACCTGGCTGGCAAGCAAAATAATACTTTATACAGGTCCTTATCTATTGATATACGAACAAAAGCGTGATGTCTCGTGAGGGAAAGTAGCGCACAACAGGTTAGCATGCTTTTCCATTGACACTAAATGTCCTTTTACATATACTTTCTCTATTCACAAAGTGGAATCATGCGCTACTCACGTATCGTGGAGCAATGGAGCCTTCACATTTTAGATTTCGGATTGTAAAAACTTAAAGTCACCGCAGAGGCGCAGAGAGCGCAAAGTAAAACTATATTGGATATAAATGAATTAAGCTAAAGAATCCTCGGAACAGCTATAGAAGTACTCAGTGTAAAGAGAGGAACAACAGTTGTTTTTTACCTTTTAAAATCTCTGCGTCCTTTGCGTCTTTGCGGTGAGAAACACATTTTTAATTTAGGCATTCTAGGCAATTTAGCGCATTTTAGGCATTTCTTTTTGCATTCTGACTTCTTTTTATTTAATACAGGGAGGGAAACTATGGACGAGAAACAGGCAGCTACAAGCTCAGGCAAACGGTTTGCCGGCATCCGTATTCCGGTAGATCTCACGGGGTGGAACTTTTTCAGTCTGTATGCAGCTTCATTTTTTATTGCCTGTCTGATGGTCGTGCCGGCGCTTATACAGCCGCTCTTTCTGAAAGAGGTTATCCAAATTCCCGGGGAGCTGGCCGGGACGATCAATTCTGGTCTGCAAAACATGAGTCAGATTGCCACCCTGCTCTTTATCGGGATGATCGGTATTCTTTCCGATAGAGTGGGGCGCCGCATTCTGGCCGTTTTGGGTTTTCTGATCTGCGGGGTCTTCTTCATTCTCTTTGGACATGCTCAAGATATCGCACTTGCACTGGGGATAACCGGCATGGGCGGCCAGATTTTCGTCACCTTTCTCATCCGCTTTATCATCGGTATCGGCATCATCCTTTCTTTCCCCCAAACCATCACCATAGTGGGTGATTATACGGCTTCGACCGACAGGGGTAAGGGAATGGCCTGGCACGGTGCCATGATGGCGCTCGGCTCCATAATCGTTTTTGGTGTTCTGGCCAGAATTGCCGGTAAGATGGGACTGATGAGTCTTTTTTACATGTCCGGGGCTCTGGGATTCGTCGGCCTGATCATCTCACGTCTGGGACTTGTGGACCGCATGCCCAAAGAAAAGGCCCAGAAGCTTGGTATCAAGGAAACATACCGGGAGGTTTCAAAAAGCATAGCCATTAAAGCAGGCTACATGGTGACCCTTGTGATGCGGGCGGATATTATTGTTAAAAGTGTCTTTCTCTTTGTCTGGCTGGTCTATATGGCAAAGCAGCAGGGCGTCAGTCCGATGAAGGCAGCTGCCATGGGGGGTAAGGTGATGCTGGTGGCAGCCGTTGTTACCCTGTGTGCTTATCCGGTCATAGGATTTTTAATTGATCGTGTGGGACGCATGCGGGTCATGATTGTGGGCTCCTTTGCGGCAGGCATCTCCTTTTGCCTTATTGCGGCAACCCAGAATCCCTTTTCTCCAGTGCTGTATGTATACATTAGTATAATAAGCATAGGATTTTCCGCGGCAAGCGTGGGGTCGATAGCGCTGGCGATGGATGTATCACCCAAACCGATGCTCGGAAGTATTCTGGGGGGGCTCAACACGATGCAGCCCATCGGCGTTTTATTTTTCCTTCAGCTGGGAGGCTTCCTGTATGATAAGGTGGGTCCCTGGACGCCGTGGGCATTGAAGGGCGGAGCGAACCTGCTGCTGTGTATCTGGCTGTTGATGGTGAGTAGCCGCATCCAGAAAGAAATCGAAGAGGCCGCTCCTGTCCACGGCCTTACGTTCACCATGGAATGGGCGGATGAAGCGAAGATGATGCTTGAGAAGGTTCCCGGGCCTTTCAGAGAAGCTGCGGTTTCAGGTACCGAAGCATATGCAACGGAACATTCTCACCAGAAGGTGACGACAGAGGTAATGACGAACTACCGGAAAGAATTGGGCATGTAGGTTATTGTATTACAATGGCACCCTTGAGTTCCCTTTTCACCGGTGAATAAGAGTCATAGAAGGTCTTAGAAGACCTGGCTTCATATTCATAGGTCCCCTTTTCAGTAAAACAAAGACTTGCAGCACCACCGAATTGAATTTTAGCGGATTCATAAGCGCCGTCCTGATTAACACAAAAGTTTACCGGCGCCCCGCACGCCAGGACAACCTTTTTATCAAGAAACAGTATCTCTTGCGGTACCCGTGAGTTGTTTATCCATATGACGGTTGTTCCACGCTTAGCATTCAAGGTAACGGGACTCAAACCTTTGTTGATATCAAGGGTAACAACTTTCGCATCTATGGTTATCTCTTCTGTTTCCTCACCGGCGAAGCTGACGCCTGCCAGACAAAAAATTCCTAACACCATAACGATGAGCACACGTAGCACATTTCTTTTCATCGAAAACCTCCTTTAGTACTATTGTAGTATTATCAAAACTGAACCACAGAGACCACAGAGAAAATAGCAACAATCAATGAACTAAAAGATTTCCCTGTGCCTGTGTCACCCTCAACGTGCAAACGGTAGTGCACTACTTTATCAGGACAAACCCTTGATTCGGGAGACGACGGGCACGGGCGTCCTTTAGGGGTTGGAAGGTTGATGAAGGCCGGACAATGTAGTCATACTTGCCCTTTTCGGTAAAGCAGAGGCTGGCGGTGCCGCCAAAAGGGAGCTTGCCGGATTCATAGGCGCCGTCTTTGCCGACAAAAAAGTTAACCGGGGAGCCGCAGGCAAGCACAACCTTCTTGTCGAGAAAGAGTATTTCTGTGGTTGTTGGGGACTGGTTAACCCAGATCACCGTTGTTCCCGGCGGGGTCGTAAGGGAAGCAGGCCGTGCTCCCTCTTCTGCATGTACCATGATAACTTTATTGATTATCTTCATTTCTTCTGCTTTTTCCTCAGCGGCAAAGATAAGTCCTGTAAAACAGAAAAATCCTATTAGAAGCATGATGAGAGCAGTCAGCTTTTCTCTTTTCATGAGCTACCTCCTTGTGTAATGAGAAGTATTGTCACAATAAAACCACAGAAAAATGAAATGCCTAAATCAAACCACGAAAAGCACGAAGCAAGAATAAATGCCTAAAATGAGCTAAATTGCCTAGAATGCCTAAATTAAAAATTAAAAATGTGTTTTTCACCGCAGAGTGCGCAAAGAACGCAGAGAAAACTTAAAAAATAAAGAATTCAACAAGTAATTAGCTTGTGAGCTTGCCAGCTTACGTTTAACCTCCAACTTCCAATAAAAAAACCCGCTTTTTTTACATTCAACATTCGATGTTGAACGTTGAATGTTCGACGTTCATCTTCTCCTTTGCCCTCGGCGCCATGCTCTATGCGCTCTGCTTCCACCATTCCAATCCCAAATCAGCTTCAGTCCCACGCCGATCGAACCTCATAGGATTGGCCCGAAATCATCTCCCAACTGTTCCCTCCGTCGGTTGTTTTCACCACCGTTCCCATGCCCCCCGCGATCCAGCCATTGGTGGCGCTGGCAAAGGATATGCCCCGTAACCACTTTCTGGTCTTGATAACATCCGTAATGGTCTTCCAGGTATGCCCGCCATCGGTAGAAACAAGGTAGTTTCCCTTCTCACCAATAGCCCAGACCGTGTTATCATGAGCAGCGAGGGCATATATGGCAAGCTTGGAAGGGGTGGAAATTTTCTTCCAATTGAGCCCGCCATCCTCGGTCATCACAATGAGTCCATCGATACCACTTATTAAAATTTTCTGTTTATTGACGATTGCTACATCAAAGAGAACGGGAACCGGTTCCCATGCCAGGGCGTCCTCCTCGTCAAGTACGGGAATGATATCCTGACACTCCTGTGTGGTCCAGTTCTCCCCTCCATCGGTGGTGTGGAGGATCGTGCCGTAATCACCCACTATCCATCCTGTCTGCTGGTCAAAGAATTGAACGCCGTTATAAACCGGACCCATTTCATCGAACTGAAGTTCCCAGGTGGCACCTCCGTCCCGGGTTCGCAGGATAGTAGCCTTCTCACCAACGATCCAGCCATGCTGCCTGTCTACAAAATCGACATTCAGGAGTAAATGGTCCGTTGTGCTGTCCTGGCTATTCCAGGTCTTTCCCCCGTCGCCGGTATGCAGGATGATGCCGAATGAACCTACAATCCAGCCGTGCTGATCATCTACAAAATCAACTTTACACAGCTGGGCCAGATCATCCACACCACTTTTCTGAGGCTTCCAGGTGGCTCCTCCATCGGCACTGTGATAGATGCCGGCAAAAGACCCTATTGCCCAGATCTTCTGGTTATCGAGGGTGGCTATGCTGTGGAGGTCATCCCGGGTAACCGGAAAATAATTGGGGGGTCTGTATCCATAGAGTTTTTCTCTCTTGCACCCTCCTGTACCTGCCATGCTGACGGTAAGCATGAGCAGGAACAGGATAAAGCGTATTCGTAAAAAGGACATTGTTTATTTCCCCTTCAAGGATTCTAATAGGATCTTCTATCTAAATTGCGAATTGAAAAATAAGAATCGCGTTTCCACTTTTTGTCGATATCTGTTTTGCCTATTATGTCGAGAGTTCCGTGACGTCTAATCAGATCGACCAGTGAGTAAGCCATGGGCATGGCGACCTCGCCCCCACCGATGTCCCTCATTTCGGTGTAGACAGCCATGGTTTTCCAGAGCTGACCCTGGCCGTTATAGATCTTCTTAGCAAGAATGGCCCAAGTCTCAGGATCCATGTACCACAGCTGTTTGGGATAGACGTAACCGGGCTTTTTGTAAACGACTTCCAGAACAAGGGCATTTATAAGCTCCCTTTGAACACCCCTGTAGAGAGTCATTCCCTGTTCACGTTCAAAGACATCCGAATTGATATGACGGCCCAGCAGCACCTTTTTACTCCCTACAATTTTGTAATTATTTACGTGGAGCTTATCATCAAAACCATCGGGAAAGTCATCCTGAATCCAGTCAAGCCCGTCGTAAACATCATCCCTGGTGGTGGTTTCAATCTTGGTGATCTTCCTGAATCGGGGCCAGTACATCCACCCGTCATCCGGTTTAAATTGATCGATATAATGAACGTGTAAACTGGTAAAGTCTGTCATGTGGGGGGGGGCTTCCATAATCATAAAGCGGGCTTTCCGTATCTTTCTGCGGTTTTTGGGAACGGCGGGCAGGGGGGGTTTGTTGACCCTGTTGACGTAGTAACTGGTCCAGTGGCTGGTTATGGCACCCCGCTCTATTTTTGTTCTAATGTCTACGGGAGAACCACTCCCTTTCCAACGGATAAATTCATCCCCCCGGGACCACATATAGAAGTTCCAGGCGGCCTCTAACCCCGTCTTTGGCTGGGGAAAGGGGACCCCTGCCATGGTCTCGAAATTTTCCACAACCTCATCTGCTCCCATTTTTGCCTGGGGAGAGTATTTCGCCGTTGCCTCAAGCAAGCCCGGGGCAGGGTTAAAGGTTTTATAGGGGAGAACGGGAAAGGAGAAATCATAATCCCCGAACTTTGAAGGATCGGTCATCACCTCATAAACGCCTTCCGGCACAAATTCCTTGACCTGTTCCACATTCTCCCGGTTGATTGTCTTGCCTGCCCAGGTTTTTTCCCACTCCCGCACCTTTTCGAGCTCTGCTCCCTCAAAGGCAGGAGGCACCAGCCATTCTGCAGCTTGGGTAGCTCCCCTTAAGGGCGCTACCATGAGGGAGGCTGCCCACAAGAGAATCATACATATCCTGGTGGTGAGAGTACGGGTAATCACTTTTTTGCACATGCTGACCTCCTTGGTTTAATGGTTACAACGGTTTCCTTAAAAGACATATTTTACCTGAAACGTCATGTAGTCCTTATTTTCGGCTGAACTGTAGGGATCGGTGTCCCGCTTGCCCGTTCGCTGGGTCATTCCTACGCTGTACGACCAGTGTTCTCCCGGCCGGTAACTAATGGTTGTACCCACTGAGAGTGATGGGCTGTTAAGATAGTAGATACCTC
>CALJBY010000088.1 GCA_938024025.1 uncultured bacterium | reverse complement strand
GCTGCCTGTGCAATGAGCTGGGCACCCAGGCAGATTCCCAGGAGGGGAATCTCTTTTCCTATCAACTCCCTGATAAAGGCCTTTTCCTCTGCCAGAAAGGGGTAGTCCGGTTCCTCATCAACATTCATCGGTCCACCGAGTATAATAACCCCCCTGCAGTCCGCCGGCCGAACAAAGCTTACCGATGAAAAGATTTCCCTTGTATGAAAAGGGATAGCATGCTCATCGAGCACCTGCTTGAATATCCCCGGCCCCTCATTTTCAACATGCTGAATAAAGAGAATGCTCATTGCTTACGAGATATATAATTGACGACTTCGTAGAACGTCCAACTTCTGTGTTGCGCTGCATCCTTTGGATACCGTGGTTCTACCATCGTGAATCCCCGACTTCCTGCATCCTAAGGGTTCACCATGATGCAAGGGAACAAAAGCTGGAGGGTTGCCTGACAAGCGTGTTAGGGGTTTTTATATACCGGAATGGGAGTTTTTTTGTGCCCTGCCTTTTGTATCAGCTCTTCAACTCGCGCTCGAACTTTACCTGGCGTCGTTTCACCACTCTCGGAGGTAAGCTCCAGAAGGGCTTGTTCAAGCTCGTCATAGGTGAGCTTGAGTTCTCCCTCATCTGTCTGCCCGGGTAGGAGTCCCGCCGAGGGAGGTTTGGTAATGATTGCCTCCGGTAGGGCAAGTTTGTACGCTATTTCTCTTATCTGAGATTTTAGCAAGTCTCCGAGGGGGAGAAGGTCAACACCACCATCGCCATATTTGGTAAAATATCCCACCGCAATTTCACACTTGTTCCCCGTGCCGGCCACCAGATAATTCCTTAGCCCGGCAAAGTAATAGAGAACCGTCATGCGTAAGCGGGGTTTGAGGTTAGCGGCAATATGCTTTTCTGCAGGGGGAAGAACGGTAAGCAGGGTGTCATAGAGGGGTGTCAGATCAATGGTAATGGTTTCCAGCTGCAGGTGGGAAGCAAGCAGTACCGCGTCTTCCTCGTCTTCCTTGTGACTGTGACAGGGAAGTATCACTCCTAAAACATTTTCACCCAGGGAACGTTGCGCGATGGCAGCCACTACGGCAGAATCGATACCCCCGCTTAATCCCAGGACTACACCTTTTGCACCTGCATCCTCTACCTGATCTTTTATCCAATGGCTTATAGCATCAATACGTTCCATGTTTTCCCCAAATAAAAAGTTAAACCACGAAGAACACGAAGAAAAAAAATAAGATATATGATGCAGGATTAAGTTATAAATTCAAACTTGACGACTTCGTAAAAAGTCCAACTTCTGTGTTGCGCTGCATCCTTCGTCACTGCGGTGTACCAGTAAGTACGCCTCATTCCTCAGGATTTGCGCGCCTTGAATTTGAAGCTTTTTACTTTGTCGCCCGTTTCCCGACTTTTTACGGGACCATCAAACTTGTTTCTCACCGCAAAGGCGCAAAGTACGCAGAGGAAAAACACAAATGCCTAAAATGCACTAAATTGCCTAGAGTGCCCAAATTAAAAACTTAAAAACCGGTAAACCGAACTCCAAAACCCAAAATCGAAATGCTCCACTACTCCGTTTTTTTATTCAGCAATCCGCATTCTAAAATCCAAAATGTGAAGACTTCACCACTCATGTTTTTCGTCATTCGTCATTCGATTGTTCGTCTCTCGCCATTCTTTTTTTCTTTTAATTCGACGTTCGATGTTGGACGTTCATTTTGCTGCGGCTTATTCGTCTTCCACCTCGGTCAATACATCAAGCTGAACAGCCTTTACCTTTCTGTATACTTCCTGAGGGGTTTTTTGCTCATGTCCAACGGTGAGCAGGTCCTTGGCTATGGAGATGCCAAAGAGGCGTTCATTCTCTTCAAGGTAGGGCCGGATGAGCCCCCAATCGGCGGTGCTCAGGTCAACGATCTCTCCGCCATTGAGTTGGTCCTCCACCACCGTATGGTGAGGGTCCCGCACATAGATAGCGCCCCCCGAGGCAAGGGAAAAGAGGTTAGAGCCGGGATACGGGGTATCCAGACCAACAACCTTGCCGGTGTTGTCGAAACTGATGCCATTCAGGACAACAAAACCGCCTCCGTTCAGGGGGTCCCCTGCCATGAAGGACTCAGCAAGGTAGTCCAGGCAGGTACCATTTATCACCACTCGAGGACGTCCCACTGCATTGATCAGCGGGCGGCCTGCCGCATTGCCCATTACATAGACTTCCCCACCTTTTGCCCCGTACATGAAGGTTTGTCCCACGTCCCCATACACCACCAGTTTTCCCCGCTTCATAATTTGGCCCAGCTGATCCTGTGCATTTCCGTGGACGTATATCTCCAGTCCGTCAATACCTGAAGCAAGATAGTCACCGGAGCTGTCGTAGACGTCAATTCTGACGCTGTCTGACTCATTTCCCAATCCGCATCCGGTAAACCGCTGCCCCTTATAACCATAGCAGATGAACTGTCTCCAGCCGAGTTCATAGGCGGCACAAATGAGCCGTGAGTCACACGCATCTCCCTCGGGGGGAAACTCCCTGGCATTGAGCACTAAAATACCTTCATGTTCCCGGGGCGCCCGCAGGGTGGTACGCGTAGACCAGTCAATACAACGATACCGGCTTGACGAGTTTTCATTCAGGTGAGGAGAAGAAACAAAAATGTCCGATAGGGTATCCCTTACAACCTGCAACACTGAACTCCGCTTTTTTGTACCCGTTTCTACGTGACGATCATTGAGATGGGTTAACACATCGATAGCACTGGCCTTGGTTTCATCACTTTCTTTAGTGTGTTCCAGCAGGGTAGTACAAACATGTCGGAGGGTTTCGTAATCCCAGTTGGAAATGCCTTTTTCACAGTAATCTTTAAAGGTCTCGCTGTCAGATGAGCTGAAATTATTCACTATGGTCTGGGATTCTTTGCGGTGTTCTTCAGAAATGGATATCTCGGGTGTCAGCTTATAGTGCTGCTGGTCTGACGGCATTCTCACCACCTCACCGAACTTGTTGGTGCACACCAGTGTCTTGCTTCCGTCACCGGCACCTGCATCTTTTACGGTAAAGATGAAGGAGCCGCCATCGGAGGAGCTACCACCGCGGGCATTCCAGTATTTATCGGCAACGGGGCAAAAGCGGCTGTCTTCTGCAGCCAGGCTCTGCAGGGTGGCATCAATGGCCTGTTTTTCTGAGCAGACAAGGCCGATCTGCACTTCCCCCTCCTGGAGGGCAAAAACCTGGGGCCGCAGCATGGCGGTATCCGTAATACCAATCAGCTGGAAGAAGTTTTTATACGGGTTATTGCGTGCAATAATGAAGAACCAGGGACCATCAGGGGCACTGTGGGTATGTCCTGTCTGAATATACCGATAGATCTGCTGTTTTTCCGGTGGTAGTTGATCAAAGTCATACTCGGAGGTAGGGGCTATAGCCTCGATAATATATTCCATGGGATAGTTGAAGGTCCGGTTCAACAGGTCGAACAGAAGTACCGAGACCTCCGTATCGGTCAAGAACTGGGGAAAGATGTTATGCTGCTTCAGGTACTCGCTCACAGCATGGTAGTTGGCAAAATCACCATTGTGAACCAGTGCCTCATCCATACCAATAAAAGGATGGGCGCCCCCGGGATGCCAGACCCTCCCCTTGGTGGGATAACGCTGATGCGCAATCCACCCGTGGGCCTTAAAATCATCCAGGAGATAGTACTGTGCAACCTGTTCAGCATAACCAACAATCTTTAAGATCATAATATTGCGCCCATGGGAGAGGACAAACGCCTGTTTTTCACCCAGTGAGGCATAAAACTTCTGATTTATGCGATAGGAATTTTGATAGATGTATTCATCCTCGGCCCTTAAGGGATCCATATCGTGAAGCCCCTGTTCCTCGACAAACCGTTCCAGTACCCCTTTTTTTACCCTGACAAAATAGCGCCATACATCAGGCGGCTGTATCTCTAATCCCTCTACTTCCCGGTAGTCATCACGGGTAGGAATACGCTCAGCCTTATGGACGTCTAAAAATGGATTAATACATGTGGCCTCCACATCAGGACGTGCCTCCGGTTGGAGCAGGGCAATTTGGAGCAGATAGTGATTATCAAGCACTTCCTGAGTTACGCCCAGGCTCTGCGCAGAAAGGCCAACTGCTGCAATCCC
>CALJBY010000087.1 GCA_938024025.1 uncultured bacterium | reverse complement strand
GGAATTGTCCCGGGAACCCACACATTGAATCCAGGCAACCTTCTCGGGATCCACGTTGTCGGAGGGACGCTGAATGTGTCCATGATAGGGTCCGGATGCAGAAAGAATTCTCTCAAACTCCAGGCTGGTTACCACATTGGGGTAACGGCTGTAACCATACTCCTCCCGGAGGGAAGGATTGGTGAGGTCAAATCCGGGTGCGAGGATTACAGAACCTACGTCCAGCTCTTGTATCTCATCTTCCTGGTCATACTTGATGGCATTGACCCCGCAAAAATTCTCACATGCCTTACAGCCATCATTGAGAAAGTGCATGCACACCTGCCGGTCGATTACCGGTATTTTGGGCACCGCCTGAGGAAAGGGTAAATAGATGGAAGGCCTTGAGGCCAGCCCTTCATCAAAATCAGCCTGGATAGGCCTTGGAACATTTTTGCTGATTGTATCAAGATTGATAGCCCCGGTCGGGCAGACCACGTCGCAGGCCCCACAGGTGACACACACCTGGGAGAATTCGTCAAAGGGGGGAGCAACCTTTCTGTTAGATCCCCTATTGACAAAATTGATTGCACCAACCTTCATCAGCTGCTGGCAGGTTCGAACACAGAGGCCGCAGAGTATGCACTTCTCATCTTCCGGTTTAAAACGCTCATAACGGGATTTGTCTATCCCGATCTCTTCGGCCAGCTCCTTTATCTTGGGCACATTGGGACAACGCAGGAGAAGCAGTTCAATTACCAGTCTTCTGGCCTTGATTACCCGTTCCGAATTTGTTTTTACCTCAAGACCTTCCTCTACCACATACGAACAGGAAGCGGATAGACCCCTTCGGGCCCCCCCCACGACCTCAACCACACAAAGCCTGCATGCACTCTCAGGTGCGAGGGCCTTAAAGTAACACAGGGTTGGTATCCTGATACCCAGTTCCTCTGCTGCTTTGAGGACCGTAGTGCCCTCTTCTACCTCAACTTTTTTACCATCAATCGTGAGATTAACCATTTGTCTTACGCTCTCTTTTTATAAATCTCAAATTCCAAATAACAAATCAGAAATTCAAATATCTAAAACAACACACATTCTAACCGCAAAGACGCAAAGATTACAAATAGTAAAAACACACCCGTTATTCTCGCATCAAACGTATTCCTGCATTTTATTTTCATTAAATTTTCTCTGCGCTCTTTGCGTCTCTGCGATGTTTAAATTCTTCCTCACTTTTTGAAATCCGCATTCCGAAATCTTCAATCCGAAATATCATTTCACTCTCACCGCATTGGTTGGGCAGATCTCCCGGCAAATACCGCACTGGATACACTTTACCGTATCCAGTATGTGGGCACTCTTTTTCTCACCGCTTATTGCACTGCTGGGGCAATTAGTAAGACACTGACCGCAGCCAATGCAGGTATCCGGATCAATCGACAACTCAAACAGCCCTTTACAGGCACCTGCCGGACATCGCTTGTTTTTGATATGCTCTTCATATTCCTCTCTGAAGTAGCGGATAGTTGTCAAGACAGGATTGGGAGCAGTCCCCCCCAAGGCACACAGGGCGGAATCGACGATCGTTTTACCCATGTCCTCAAGGAGCTCGATATCTCCTTCCCTCCCGCGGCCCTCGGTGATATCGGTAAGGATCTCCAGCATCCTTCTGGTTCCTTCACGGCATGGAGTGCACTTTCCGCATGATTCATCTTTAGTAAATGCTAGAAAGTATTTGGCAACATTGACCATACAGGAGGTTTCATCCATTACCACCATACCCCCTGAGCCTATGATAGAACCCACTTCTGCAAGCTTGTCATAGTCAACCGGCAAATCCATGAGAGACTCAGGGATGCACCCTCCCGAAGGTCCGCCTGTCTGAATCGCTTTAAAGGCCCTCTTGTCCGGTACGCCTCCCCCTACATCAAAAACCAGTTCTCTCAAGGTCATACCCATGGGCACTTCGACAAGACCATTCATCTTTACCTTTCCCACCATGGAAAAGATCATGGTCCCCTTACTCTTCTCTGTTCCAATCTCAGAGAACCAGTCAGCCCCCCGTGAAACAATCAGGGGTATAGTGGCCCATGTCTTTACATTGTTGATGTTGGTTGGTTTTCCCCAGAGCCCTTTTTGTGCTG
Organism: uncultured bacterium; assembly: GCA_938024025.1. Lineage (GTDB taxonomy): Bacteria > Desulfobacterota > WTBG01 > WTBG01 > WTBG01 > CALJBY01. The sequence continues at coordinate 1,725 of CALJBY010000087.1, read as the reverse complement.
GAAAAGGGGGTCGCTGCCTGGGCTCACCGGTGGTCCCCTCGATGGAGGCGATAAGGGCCGTTTCCTCACCGCACACAAAGGCACCGGAGCCACGTTCAACGGCAATGTCAAAGTTAAAGCCCGAGTCGAGGATATTATTACCCAGCAATCCAAGCTCACGCGCCTGCCCTAATGCGCGGGTCAGTTTCTCTATGGCCAGCGGGTATTCAGCCCGGACATACATTATCCCATGGGCGGCACCAATGGCGTAGGCCCCTATTATCATCCCCTCAATCACCTGGTGAGGACTTCCCTCGAAAATACTTCTGTCCATATAGGCGCCCGGATCACCCTCATCGGCATTACAGATTACATATTTAGGCTCTCCCGGTGCCTCCCGGCAGAAACTCCACTTCCTCCCTGTCGGAAAACCTGCTCCCCCCCGGCCCCTGAGACTGGACCTGGTCACTTCATCAATAACCCCTTTTCCATCAAGCTCTCTGAGTGCTTTGCCAAGGGCGGTGTATCCACCGGTAGCAATGTACTCTTCAATTTTATCCGGGTTTACATTTCCACAACCCTGGAGCACCCGCTTAAGCTGCCTCCCGAAAAAGGGCACCTCCTTATAGGGAGAAACTTTCTCAAGGTCTTGGGGAATTCCATTCAGGCTGTATTGGTGAAACACATTTTCAAGCAGGTGTGTTTCCTCTCCAATTTTACAGAGTGCATACCTGGGGAGTATCTTATTTCCAGCAAGTGCCGTTACAATCTCTTTTGCCTTCTTAACATCCATCTGCTGATAGACCACCCGTGGCCAGCCGGGTCTCACCAGGTCAACCAGAGGTTCTCTCTGGCAGAGTCCCATGCACCCGGTAGGTGTTACAATGATGTCCAGACCAAGAGAGCTGGCCTCACTCTGAATAGCGTCAATAACTTCTTCTGCACCGGATGCCCTGCCGCAGGTTGACATGCCAACGGCAATCTTGGTCTTTTCCGGATAAAGTGACTTGAAGCCCTTCTCTCTTATCTCGTCCAGATCCTTTTTCGTAAAAGGGGACATGACTCTGCTTCTCCTGGTTAGTACTTCATCAGGGTGTCCATAACCGTGTTATAACGTACACGGGAATAAACACGTTCATCAACTCTAATCACTGGACTGAGGGCACAGCAGCCAATGCAGCGCACCATCTCCAGACTGAACTTTTTATCCTCAGTGGTTTCTCCGGACTTAATCCCCAGTTCCTCTTCCAGCTTATCTAAAAGTCTCTCTCCCCCCCGCACATGACAGGCAGTTCCCATACACACACTAACCATGTGCTGCCCGCGGGGCTCCAGGCTGAAAAAGGCATAGAATGTGGCAACCCTCAAGATGTGGGCGAGTGAGATAGCAAGCTTGTATGATACGTAGTGAAGCACCTGCGGAGGCAAATAGTTAAACCTGCTGTTTATATCCTGGAGTACCGGAATAAGCGGACTTCTGTTTTCCTTATGCCTTCCCAGGATTTCATCAACCGCCAGTTTCTCCTCTTCGGCCAGGGTTGGTTCAATTACCTTAACATCCAGATAGGCTTTGTTTCGTACCAGACAGTTATTGACACACTCCCCGCAACCTGTACAGAGAGACTCGTCCACTGACCGTGCCCGCCTTTTGATGGATACCGTAAACTGACCCGGTTGTCCCTTGAGATCAACCAGTTCTGAACAGGTAAGATTTTCAATGTTGGGATGACTTCCACACTCCACCAG